>CAZDCZ010000034.1:0-31813 GCA_964504155.1 uncultured Bacteroidales bacterium
TAGAAAGGAAGTTATTTAACTTCCTTTCTATTTATTTTTTATCGGACAACAATGACTGTAAATTAAATTTATTGCAGGATTATCATTATCAAGAGAAAAAAATGAATATGAGAAATTCCATCCAAAATGAAAAAAGATTGCTGGATAAATAGAATCTAAATTAATATATAAAACGCCTATTATTATACCTCCCCAAAAGGCTAGAATAAAGTCAATTAAACTTTCATATTGAAAATGACCAATAGCAAATACAAATGACGAGATTAATAATCCCACTAATAAATTTCCTGATTTTTTAATGATTATATTAAGTAAAAAACCTCGATAAATTATCTCTTCTCCAATTAACATTATTAAACTGCCTAAAACAGAATACATTAAAAAATACTTGACTTCTTCCCAAGAAAATATATTTACAGTAAAATCAACTTTATTTAGAGAAAAGAATAGTAAGAGAATTAAAAAATATGAGAAAAATACAATTACAAATACAAGGATTGAAACAGCTATTTTCTTTTTTAAATTAACAATTGTATTGTAGAACTTTATATATGTATTACTCTAATATTTCTTTAGAAAAAACATTATAAATATTGTTGAAAATAAAATTCCACAATTTTGTAATATTTCAATATACTTAAAACTAAAAAGCATGCCAATAATATAATACCACAAACCTCCAATAATATGAATTGAAAAAAGGGCTAAAATCGAAAGCAACAGTATTTGAAACAAAATATTAATTCTTTTCATTTTAATGATCGATTATATTATAACAATTAAAAAAATGAATTATAAAGCATTATTAACATGGATAATATAACATAAATCAATAAAATGCGATTTGTCATTTTTAATTTTTCATTCTGCGCTATTAATTTTTGATAATTCATCTTATTTATTAAATTTTTATCTGTATTCATAGTTAAAATATTTTGTAATTATTGCAACTAACAAATAGTCAGTTGCAATAATATTTGTCACTAATAGTAATTAATAGTTGTTCCTTCACTATAGGCAGTAGCTATATTTACAATACCACCCAAAATAATTCCAAGACTTTGACCTAAATCGTGTAAAAATCTATCACCTCCATCAATAGTAAGTAATTCATTACTATTTAATTCAATTAAATTTTCCATGTTATTTTTTTAAAAGTTATTAATAAATTATTGAGTTGATGCATAACCTTCACTAAAACCTGCTGCAAAATCATCCCAACCATTGTAAACATAGATGCAAGCACCTATAACTCCAAGAGCCAATCCTAATCCTAAACATCCTCCATCAGTTTCTTTCATTTCTCTGCAATCCAAAGAAACTACTCCGTAATTTTCTAAATTTTTCATTTTTAAAAATTTTAATTAATAATAAAATAATCTTTTACAGGTTAAAGTTTGTGCTTATACAGCAGTTTACCATTGCGCGCTAATTGGCTCCCTTCTGTTTATGCTTTTAGTTAAAGCACTGTAAAAGCGTTGCGCTAAGATAAGTGCCAACCCGTCCAATTTCCTTGGACTCTTGCAAATATTTTTTCACCACCGTTTGTTTTTATTAATTCATTATTCTTTAAAATCCTTATAGGTTGTTGTATTTCAATTTCAACATCGTTTTCAATAATAAATGAATGTTGATGCGATTCATAATGGATGTCTATCTCATACGATTTTAGATAATCTAAATAATTAAAAAGCTGACTTCGTGACACACCAATCTTTTTGGCAAATTCATTTGCTGTACCGGTTTTTTCTTCTTTAATTAATTTGCAAATCAGATCAAATCTATCAACTATTTCAAATACTTTCATAATAATTGGGTATTTATAGGGTTATTACTTTGTTTTATTGAATATCATAAATGAACGAACAAAAATATAAAATATTACTACAGGTCAAAATTAATATTTTAAAGTAAAATTAGTTTTTAAATAAGCGTATTAGATATCAAAATAAATGTATGCCCTGTCAAAATTATCGTTTTGAAATCTGTTGTAAAACATCATTCCAAAAAACTTATGCTCTTTTGCGAAACGTAGTGTAGCAAATGTGCATAAGAGCAATGGCTTTTCTTAATTGCCGAAAGGCAAAAGCGGGTCGGCAAAAAAACTAAAACAATTTTCTATCATACTTACGGAAGCTATTTTCTTAATTACAGTATCAACTCAATACAGAAACTAAATATAATTTATTTATCAGAATGTGATTTAACTTATCATGTTTGCAATAAGTGTCAAAAAGTGAAAAAAAGTTTCAACAAAATCATTATATGAATTTACATTTAAAAAGACTTTTATGCTCGAATACGGCTGGTTTTATAACGGTCTGCAGGTAAGTTTTGTCGGGGTTTTCCCTTGACTCACTGTCAAAAAACCTAGCTCGCGCGGACTTGTAGTCCGGACGACAAGCAAAATAGGAAAGGTTAGAAAAGAATAAAAATGACAAAAAAATGAAAAGGCACGGATAGCATATCCGCGCTAGCTAGGGTCAGGAACGAATTAATAAACAATTGAGGACCGTTAACTGGCAAATTTAGAAACCACCTACTTAATCCTTAATGCCATTGGCAACATTTTTAAAAAAGAAATTGAATAATCATAATCAATAGTATTGTAGTTATCTCCAATTTTGTTAAGGTTTTTATGGTACGATTTGTTTCTTTGTAAATATAATTTTTCTGAATTAATACCCCAAGCATCTTTACCTAATTTGCTAACTAAAAACCATTTTTCGAGTAATCGTGCTGTTCTTCCGTTACCGTCAGCAAATGGATGAATAGCAACAAAAATTAAATGGATAAACGAAGCATAATAAAACACTTGCGACATTGACAATTCTCTTTTCCGTAAAATCGAAATATCATTAAACAATTTATTCATTTCGTTTTTAACAATTTTTGCATCTGCTCCCGAATAAACAATCTCGTTACCGTTTTTCATTACAGTAACATTTTTATCTCTGTAAGCTCCTCGATATTTACTTTCTATGGTACTTGAATTACTTAATAGATTATGAGAATGCAAAACGTTTTTTTGATTTACTACATGATTTTGAGCATAAATATAAGCATCTTCTAAAGATGATATTTCTTTAAACGAATTAGTATTTGTATTCATGCCAGATGCAAAGTATTTATAATAGGTATCTAAATCAATAACATTTCCCTCTATCATTGAAGAATATACCGCAGATACTTTTCTTACATAAGCAAAATCTATATTAGTTCTCTTTATTTTATTAAAATATTTTAATAATGTTAATTTCTGCTCTTTATCGTATTTTAAAAATTGTTGGGTTGATATAATTTTTAATCTTTCCATAATTTTATTTCTCTACCGACAAATATACAATTATTCTACATTATCGATTAATTTTAATCTTACTTAACTCTTTTGTTATATATTTTGCTTAAAAAACACAATTATCTAAAACATAACACTTTAGACGATTGTATTTTCTCCACCTAATTTACCTGTAAAATGTGTTAGTGTTCGAATATCCCGGTGCACTCTAAAAGGAATATCGTCGGTTAATCCTTCGGTTTGCAAATTATTTCGTAAAATTGGCGATTTATTGTTACCAATATTTGACGATTTACTTTTGCGAAAATTTGATGATTCCAAATTACTGTTTACAGAATCTCCTTGGATAATAAATATTCTAATATTGATTCTATTTCCATAAAGTAAAAATAGAAAATATTTATAACTCCACCCTAATTTTTTACTGCTCCTACACTACATCAGAATAAAAAAATTGATCGTATTAAAGTTGTTGAAATTGTTAGCATACACGGTAGAAGATTAACACAATTAAAAACTGGATAAATAATAATTTATTAATTGATGCCAATGTAAAAAAAATCGAGAAATTTTTCAGGGACTCAGGGTTCAATTCCCCGCAGTCTAAAAAACTTCTCGACTTAATTAATACAAATGTAATTCAAAATTTTCAAAATCCAAAATCAAACCCAAAACCAAGCATTTTAAACAGCTTAGGACTAAAAGGCATGGAACAAACCGACTTTGACCGATTACAAAAAGAAATTAATTAAGGATAAAGATAATGTATAAAATATATGCTGTTATTATTGCAAGCGCAGCATCACTTATAACAGAACTAGCAACATTTTTTTATTACAGACGCAAACGAAAATCTGATTTACAAACTAAGTTCCTTGAAAAAATTGAGGCACTAAGTAAAAAATATATTACATTACATTAAATAATAATTATATTATTCTAGTCGATGAGTTACAAACATTAAAAGTCGAAAATCAAAATTTAAAGAATCAAATTAATGCATTAAAATCAAATACAAATGAGCAAAATACTAGTTCCTGACGATGCAATTTATGTACACCCTACAACACATCTGGCTAGCATAATTGAACAAGATAGTACAATCGTTTTGTAACTGACAACAAACTTGATACTTTAGATAATATAAAATTATCTTCCGGAAGCAAATTTTCAATCTATTCAAGAAATTACACAATAAACCTAACTCGCGCGGACTTGTAGTCCGGACGACAAGCAAAATAGGAAAGGTTAGAAAAGAATAAAAACAACAAAAAAATAAAAAGGCACGGATAGCATATCCGCGCCAGCTAGGTGCATTATTATATGCCTCTTCTAAAGATGATATTTATTTAAACGAATTAGTATTTGTATTCGTGCCCGATGCAAAATAGTTATAAAACCTAGCATAAATCTATTTTATTCTTACATATTTATATTCTTTTTACTCAAACTAGATTTATTCATCTTAATCAAAAAAAAAAAATATCGACATTTTTCTAAATAAACATTATTTTTTAGCTATAATAACGACTATATAATATATTTGTAAAATAACTTATTACACAGAGTTTGAAATAAAAATATTTAACAATTAATATCGTAATTATGAAAAACTTATTAATATTATTATCTGGATTAGTATTATTTATTAACACCGGGTGTTCGCAGAATCTTAAAAACACTAAAAATAAAAACAACAATTTTACAGTAGCTTTTTATAATGTAGAAAATTTGTTCGACACAATAAATTCGCCTAATACGTGGGATGAAGAATTTACTCCCAAGAGTAAGAAAAAATGGAACTCAAAAAAATATTTCAAAAAGATAAACGATATTGGGAAAGTAATAAGTTCTATAAATAATAAATTCCCTGATATAGTTGGTTTATGTGAAATAGAAAATAGAAATGTATTAAAAGATTTAGTACAAACAAAAGCTCTACAAAAGGAGAAATATAAAATTATTCACGAAGATAGTCATGATGTCCGAGGTATTGATGTTGCTCTTTTATATAATCCAAAAGAATTCGAATACATTTCGCATAAGAAAATAGAAATAAATTATAAAAAAGAGCCTAAATATAAAACAAGAGATATTCTTTATGTTAAAGGCCTTGCATCTAAAACAGACACATTACATATTTTTGTTAATCACTGGAAATCGCGAGGTGGAGGACAAAAAGAAACTGAATACAAAAGAATTGCTATTGCTAAAGTTTTAAGAGAAAATATCGATAATATTTTATTGTCTAATAAAGAAGCAAAAATTATTGTTATCGGTGATTTAAACGACGAACCTACCGATAAAAGTGTACGTAATACTTTAGGTGCTTCTAATAAAATAAATGACAACGCAACACTATTTAATTTAATGTACAATCTCGATTCTTTAGGGGTAGGCACTCACAGCTACAAAGGCAAATGGAATATGTTAGATAATATGATTGTGTCGAAATCGTTAATTAATAGCAAAACAGGATATAGAGTACAAAACAATACAGCTTATATTTTTAACGACGATTTTATTTTGTATTATAATGCAAAAACAGGGACAAAAACCCCAAACAGAACTTATGGTGGTTCTCATTATTTTGGTGGTTATAGCGACCATTTACCTGTTTACTTTATCTTAACAAAATAACAATACATACTTAATTTTAAATCCGTTAATTTTTTTTTAACGGATTTAAGATATCAGTTATCGCAAATTCATAATTTTCAAAGCAATAAATTAATTAGTTATTATTTACTTCCTGAAATTTAAAATTATAATTTTGTAGATTATAATTACAAAAAAATCAAAAAAACACAATAATGGATTTTAAAATTTCTTCGGAATTCGAACCTTCAGGCGATCAACCACAGGCCATAGAACAATTATCGAAGAATTTACTTAATGGAGAAAAGTTTCAAACTCTTTTAGGAGTAACAGGAAGTGGCAAAACATTTACTGTTGCAAATGCTATTGAAAAAATTCAAAAACCTACATTAATACTAAGTCATAATAAAACTCTTGCAGCACAATTATACAACGAATTCAAACAGTTCTTCCCAGATAATGCTGTAGAATATTTTGTTTCGTATTACGATTACTATCAACCGGAAGCTTACTTACCTATTACCAATACCTATATTGAGAAAGATTTATCGATAAATGAAGAGATAGAAAAGCTACGATTAAGCACTACTTCTGCTTTATTATCGGGACGCAAAGATGTAATTGTTGTATCGTCTGTTTCGTGTATTTATGGGATAGGCAATCCGGAAGATTTTCATAGCAATACTATAAATATTAAAAAAGGAGAAATAATATCGAGGAATGTTTTTCTACGAAAATTAGTTGATAGTTTATACTCTCGAAGCGAATATGATTTTAAGCCCGGTTGCTTTCGAGTAAAAGGCGATACTATTGATATTTATTTAGCTTATAGAGACATTGCAATTAGAATAATATTTTGGGATGATGAAATTGAAGAGATAAAATCATTCGATCCACTTAACAACAGTCCTATTGAAGATTTAGAACAAGCAGTAATTTATCCGGCAAATATTTTTGTAACGACTAAAGACAGGATGAATAGTGCTATTCGTGAAATACAAGATGACTTATATAAACAAGTAGAATATTTTAAATCGATAGAGAAACATTACGAGGCAAAAAGAATTAAAGAAAGAGTAGAATACGATTTAGAAATGATTAAAGAATTAGGATATTGCTCCGGGATAGAAAATTACTCAAGGTATTTCGATGGACGCAATCCAGGTTCTCGTCCCTTTTGCTTACTCGACTATTTTCCCAATGACTTTCTTACTGTTATCGACGAAAGTCATGTTACTTTACCTCAGGTACGAGCTATGTACGGTGGCGACAATGCACGAAAAAAGAATCTTGTAGAATTTGGTTTTCGCTTGCCTGCCGCACTTGATAATAGACCTCTTAAATTCGAAGAGTTTGAGAATATTACCAATCAAATACTATTTGTTAGTGCAACACCGGCCGATTATGAATTAGAAAAATGCGAAGGAATAATTATTGAACAAGTAGTACGTCCAACAGGTTTACTTGACCCTCAGATTGATGTTCGTCCAAGTCTTAATCAGATAGACGATTTAATGGACGAGATAAATAAAAGAACCGTAATAAACGAAAAAATTCTTGTTACTACACTTACAAAACGCATGGCTGAAGAACTTACTAAGTATCTTACGCGACATAGTGTAAAATGCAGGTATATACACTCCGATATAGTTACTCTTGAAAGAGTTGAAATACTAGAAGACTTACGTGCCGGAGCTTTTGACGTGCTAATTGGAGTAAATCTTTTACGAGAGGGATTAGATCTTCCCGAAGTATCGTTAGTTGCAATTCTAGATGCCGACAAGGAAGGATTTTTACGTTCGGCACGTTCATTAACACAAACAGCAGGTCGTGCAGCACGAAATATTAATGGCACAGTTATTATGTATGCCGATAAAATAACTCGTTCGATGCAACAAACTATTGATGAAACATCGCGAAGACGAGAAAAGCAATTATTATATAATGAGAAGAACAATATTACTCCACAACAAATTATTAAATCGATAGGAAAATCGGCACTAAACACAGTACCTAAAACATATACCGGAAATCAAAAAATAAGCATTGCAGCCGATCCTATAATTAAATATATGGATAAAAAAGCTATGAAAAAAGCTATTGAGAAAAACAAAATAGCCATGGAAAAAGCAGCAAAAGAATTAAATTTCACTGAGGCAGCAAGACTTCGCGACGAACTTTTTGAACTTCAGGATTTATTAAAAAATAAAAGCTTGCCAAACAAATAAATAGCAAGCTTTTAAAAATCATCTAAATTCTAATTATCCTAAATACGATTTTAACAATTTACTTCGAGAAGTATGTCTTAATCTTCTAATAGCTTTTTCTTTTATCTGACGAACTCGCTCACGAGTAAGGTCAAATCTATCTCCAATTTCTTCCAAAGTCATGTCTGGAACTCCAACGCCAAAAAACAATTTTAATATGTCGCGTTCTCTATCGGTTAAAGTTGCTAAAGCTCTATCTACTTCTCTAGCTAAAGATTCATTAATTAACGAATCGTCGGCTTCCGGCGAGTCGGAATTATGAAGCACGTCCAACAAATTATTATCTTCGCCTTCTTGAAAAGGAGCATCAACAGAAACATGACGACCAGAAATACGCATTGTATCTTTTACCTTATCTTCGGACAACTCTAATTTATCGGCAATTTCATCGGCTGAAGGTTTACGTTCATTCTCTTGCTCAAATCGCGAAAAAGCCTTATTAATTTTATTCAAAGACCCAACCTGATTTAATGGCAAACGAACGATTCTTGATTGCTCGGCTAATGCTTGCAAAATTGATTGTCGAATCCACCATACAGCATAAGAAATAAATTTAAACCCACGAGTTTCGTCAAATTTTTCAGCTGCTTTTATCAATCCTAAATTTCCTTCGTTAATAAGATCGGGCAATGTTAAACCTTGATTTTGATATTGTTTAGCAACAGAAACAACAAAACGCAAATTTGCTTTTGTAAGCTTTTCGAGAGCGATTCTATCTCCTTTTTTAATTCTTTGGGCTAATTCAACTTCTTCTTCAACGGTAATAAGACTTTCTCGACCTATTTCTTGTAAGTATTTATCTAAGGAGGCACTTTCCCTATTAGTAATTGATTTTGTAATTTTTAGTTGTCTCATCTAATATTGTAAATTTCTGCGAATTTATGTCATTTTATATTTCTTTCAAATCAAATAAGTTATTTTATGAAAATATTTTATAAAAATAATTATCGAACTTTTAAATTATAAACATAAACATATCTATTATTGGGATAAACTCCATCAATTTTTATACTTACTTCTTGTTTTAAATCTCGTATAATATTTTTAATATCGTTTATATTAAATATTTTCTGCCCTTGAATATGAGTAATTATAAATCCTTTTTTTATTCCAACTCTACTAATAGCTCCATTCCATCTCACATCATCAACAACTACACCATTTTCTAAACCTAATCTTTTTGCATAAGTATTATCAAGTTGTTTAAAGGATGCTCCAAGAGCAGAAAATATTTCATTAGACCTTAGAATATCAGTACTTCCTTGCATGTTACGTAAAACAACATCAAATTGTTTCCTTTTATTGTTTCTATTTATTTCAATTTTTATTGTTTGTCCGGGACGATACTTTCCGACCTGTTCTTGTAATTCGGCAATGCTATTAAGCTTTCTTCCATTTACTTTCAGAATAATATCTCCTTGTTTAATTCCCGCCTTATATGCAGCCCCATTATTTTCGACTGAGCGGACATATACCCCTTCTATTTTATTTAATTTTAAGCCTTTTGCAATTTTAGAGTCAATATTTTCAATTGAAATACCTAAAATAGCTCTTTGTACTTCGCCATATTTTAATATATCTGTTACGATTTTATTAACAATACTAACAGGAATGGCAAATGAATATCCGGAATACGAACCTGTTTTAGATGCTATTGCAGAATTAATTCCAACTAATTCTCCTTTTAAATTAACAAGCGCACCTCCACTATTCCCGGGATTAACAGCAGCATCGGTTTGTATAAACGATTCAATAGGAAATTTTTCATCTCTTAAAATATTTATATTACGTGCCTTTGCACTAACAATACCCGCAGTTACTGTAGATGTTAAATTAAACGGATTTCCAACAGCGAGTACCCACTCCCCTATTTTTAAATTATCGGAATTCCCTAAAGCAATATATGGTAGGTTTTTATCATCTATTTTTAATACAGCTAAATCGGTACTAGGATCGACACCAACAATTTTGGCTATATAACTTCTTTTATCGTTTAAAACAACTTCTATCTCGCTAGAATTCTTAACTACATGATTATTTGTAACAATATATCCATCTTTAGAAATAATTACCCCGGAGCCGGAAGATAAATATACAGAAGATTCTTGTGCCTGTTGACCATAGAAAAAATCGTAAATTGGGTTATTCTCTCTAATATATTTTGTTTTAACATGAACAACAGCATGTATTGACTTTTCGGCAGCTACCGTAAAGTCAATAGTTTTTACATCAATATTATTTGTTCTATTTATAAAAGGGATATTATTTGTATCATTTTTATTTTCAATAACTTGATTTACCTTATCGGTAGTTACAAAAATATTTTTCTCTATTATTGATGAATAAATTATTATTGTAAGTAAGGTACTAAACACTGCTATTAAAGCGTTTAAAAAATATTTATTCTTGCTCATAACTATATTTTTTTTGTTACACAGATATTAAAACCAAAATTACTACCTTAATGTAAAATAACATAAGTAATTAACAATATTTAACACGATTTATATTCTTTTTAACCATATAAAACAACATTTACATAGTTTAAATTACAACAAATCTAATCGCAAAAATATTAAAAATAAAACAAAAATATTATTTAATTTTACACATTAATTCTACTTTGACAGATTAAACAGAATTAAGATTTGTCAGTTTTTTTGCTCCTAACCCTAAAGGGAAAAAGCTAAAAAATCAATCTGTTCCCTTTAGGGGAGCAAGAGTAAAAACAGGTTGATTTTGTGTTAAAACATAATCTGTCAAAGTAGAATTAAATACAAACTATAAAATCGAAAATATTATGAGATTTTACAAATATCACGGTACAGGAAATGATTTTATTCTAATCGACAACCGCGATAACCCAATAGCTATTTCGCAATCGGCTATAAAAAGTATATGTCACAGAAGATTTGGAATTGGAGCCGATGGTTTAATGCTTTTAAACAGGCATACTTCTTTCGATTTTGAAATGCAATATTTTAATTCAGATGGTAACGAAGGCACTATGTGTGGAAATGGAGGAAGATGCATAGTTGCTTTTGCTAAAAAGCTTAATATAATTACTAATTCAAGCACTTTTTTAGCTAACGACGGAATACATAAAGCTAAAATATCTGATTCTAATATTGTTGAGTTAGAAATGCAAGATGTTAAAAATATTACAAAAATAAACAATGGTTGCTTTTTAAATACGGGATCTCCACATTTTGTTATTTTCTCGGAAAATATTAACGAAATAAATATTAAAATTGAAGGTACGAAAATTAGAAATACAGATTCTTTTAAACCTGATGGAACAAATGTAAATTTTGTTAAATTAAACAATAATAAAATATTTGTAAGAACATATGAACGTGGTGTTGAAGATGAGACATTATCGTGCGGAACAGGTGTAACTGCAAGTGCTATTGCTACAAATTACAGCTTAAATTCTGATATTACATTATACAAAATACAAACTCTTGGAGGAAATTTAGAAGTATCTTTCGATAAGATATCTAAGCATCATTATTCTAATATAAAATTAAAAGGACCGGCAAAATTTATTTTCGAAGGAGAAATTACAATTAACTAAATTTGTTTACTCAATTATTTTATAAATATTAAACTATTTTTAAAATTAAACACAACAAGTATATAATGCAAAAAAAAAGTTGAAATTAATAATTAATTCTACTTTGACAGCTTAAACAGAATTAAGATTTTTTTAGTTTTTTTCGCCCCTAACCCTAAAGAGAGAAAGTTAAAAAATCAATCTGTTCCCTTTAGGGGAGCAAGGGTAAAAACAGGTTGATTTTGTGTTAAAACATAATATGTCAAAGTAAAATTAACTATATAATAATATATTGTAATATAAACTATTTGCTAAATTAATTCCGATAATATTTAAAATAATATATATAGAATGCTAAAGAGTATATTATTGTCATCCTGAGCAAAGTCGAATAATCTATTAACCTGAGTTCGATATAAGGATGTCATATATTCTTATATTTAACTCAGGTTATTAATTTGAAAGAGATATTTCGACAAGTTCAATATGACATAAATAGGTTAAATTTTTATTTTTTATTAAATAACTTATGCGTCAATATTAGCATATTTTGCATGTTTCTCTATAAATTCTCTACGAGGAGGCACTTCATCTCCCATAAGCATAGAAAATATTCTATCGGCTTCAACAGCACTATCAATAGAAACTTGTTTTAACATTCTATCTTCAGGATTCATAGTTGTTATCCATAATTGGTCTGCACTCATTTCTCCAAGACCTTTATATCTTTGGATATGTATATTGCTTTCTTTACCTTGACCTAGCTCTTCAACGATTCTTACTCTTTGTTCTTCTGTCCAACAATACTGCTGAGTTTTCCCTTTTTTAATTAAATATAAAGGAGGAGATGCAAGATATAAACACCCTTCTTTAATTATTTCTGTCATATAACGGAAGAAAAATGTCATAATTAATGTTGCGATATGACTACCATCGACATCGGCATCACACATAATAATAATTTTATAATAACGCAATTTTTCGATATTAAGCTGTTTACTATCTTCTTCTGTTCCTATAGTAACACCAAGAGCAGTAAATATATTCTTTATTTCATCGTTTTCGAATACTTTATGCTGCATTGCTTTTTCTACATTCAATATTTTACCTTTTAAAGGTAAAATTGCCTGAAATTTTCTATCTCGCCCTTGTTTTGCAGTACCACCCGCCGAATCACCCTCGACAAGGAATAATTCGCACAAGGCTGGGTCTTTTTCACTACAATCGGACAATTTTCCGGGCAATCCGGATCCTGTAAGAACATTTTTTCTTTGAACAAGCTCTCGAGCTTTTTTTGCTGCATGCCGAGCTGTTGCTGCAAGTATTACTTTCTGAACAATTATTCTTGCATCTTTTGGATTTTCTTCAAGATAATTATTTAATTGCTGACTAACAGCCTGATCAACTGAGGCTCTAACTTCAGAATTACCTAATTTTGTTTTTGTCTGTCCCTCGAACTGAGGTTCCTGAACTTTAACCGATATAATAGCTGTTAATCCTTCACGAAAATCGTCTCCACTAATATCGAATTTTAATTTTTCTAATAACCCTGCCTTCTCTGCGTATGATTTTAAGGTTCTGGTTAAACCACTTCTAAATCCGGCAAGATGAGTACCACCTTCTATAGTGTTAATGTTATTAACATACGAATGTAAATTCTCTGAATACGAAGTATTATACTGCAAAGCAATCTCTACAGGAACACCATTTTTTTCGGTATCGATATATACAACATTCTCGAGTAATTTTTCGCGAGTAGCATCTAAAAATGAAACAAATTCTTTTAATCCTTCTTCAGAATAAAAATTATCATGACGATATTCCTTACTATCGCCGTTTCCATTTCCGTTACCATTATCTTCAAATTCTCTTTTATCTAATAAAGATAATTTTATTCCTTTATTCAGATATGATAACTCGCGTAATCGTGCTGCTAGAATTTCATACTTGAATTCGCTAACAATAAATATACTATCATCGGGAGTAAAGTTAATAATTGTACCTGTCTTATCACTTATACCTTCTTCTTTTATATCTCCTAATGGTTTTCCTTTAGAATATTCTTGAGTATAAATTTTTCCATTACGATGTATTTCTGCCTTTAAGTACTTCGATAAGGCATTTACACAAGATACACCAACTCCATGCAAACCACCGGAAACTTTATACGATTCTTTATTAAACTTACCTCCGGCATGCAATACCGTCATAACAACTTCAAGAGCCGATTTCCCTTCTTTCTCGTGTAAATCTACAGGAATACCTCTACCATCGTCGATAACAGTAATAGAATTATCCTCGTTTATTATTACTTCTATATTACTACAATATCCGGCTAAAGCCTCATCAATAGAATTATCAACAACTTCATAAACTAAATGATGTAATCCTTTTTCGCTAATATCACCAATATACATAGCCGGACGCTTTCTAACAGCTTCCAAGCCTTCGAGTACCTGAATATTATTGGCAGAATATTCATTATTACTATTATCGTTTATTTTACTATTGTTACCAATTATTTCTTTGTTTTCTTCGTTTTCGGAATTATTCATTGGTATTAAATTAAATTATTACTTTATTTTTTTCAAACAAAAACATATCTTAAAGATTGATTTTTCAATTTCAATCTAATTTCATTTCCTTTTACTTTTAAAATAATATTTTTTATTCTTTCAAGGAAAGTAAATGATTTTGCATATTGCTATATGTCAAACAGTTACACTTAACCATTAAGATAAAATTTAAAGTAGTAAATATAGTAAAAATAAGGCACTTAACTCTAGTTTTTAATCTAGAATTTTTAGTTATTTTATTAACAATTTGCAAACTTAAATTAGGTAGTTTTTTTGATGTATTTTAATAATTTCAAAAACAAAAATTATACTCCCCAATAAGGGGTATTTTAACTCAAAAATATTCCCTTTTAGAAAGAATATGTAATTCCGGCCATTACATTAAAACCATATGTTGGATAATAATTCCACATATAATTGTCTGACGATAAAATATTATTTAATTGCAAGAATCCTGAAAGCACTTTTGTATACCTGTATTCAAGCCCCAAATTAATATCGAGAACGGCATCAAGTTCTTTTGCAGTATTATTTACTAAAGCATATCGTTTCCCTTTAATAAATATATCGCTTTTTAGAATTATAGCATTTCTCATATCGTAGCGAGTAAAAAAGTTAACAATTAGCTCAGGTTTATGCCAAGGTTTACTTTCTTCGTTCATAGCATATCTATAATAATTTGCTTTTAGAGCAAATCCAAGCTCATCGGATGGATTAAATGATAGTTCTCCAAAATATTTTGTAATCTCAATATCGTCGTAAACTACTCCAAACATATTACCCATACTATCTGTTTGCGAAAAATTATTTACATAGAATGGCATATCACCAACTATTGAATGTTTCACTTGAAAATTGTAAAATATCGACGAACTAAAATTTCCTTTTATTCCGATTAGAAGAATCATTTTATAATCGGTATTCTTTACATTTAATGCGGGTAAGATAAATGGATTTTCATTAACAACAGTTCTATAATTATTTACTTCTCTTCTTCCATCTATTCCAGCATATGGAATTATGTAATGATTAATTATATCATATTCGAGATTTCCTTTCGGATAATAATAAGTATTACTGCTTTCGCCATGTTTATCGGAATAAACATTTATTCCGGCAGACACACGCCATTTATCGCTAAACAATCCTAACCAAGGACTCATATAGAACACTTTGTTAGAAACAGAATCGATAGATTGGGACTTATCATAGTAATTATATGCAAAGTCAAGTCCTACCATTTCTTTTTCGAAATACTTATTTATTTTTCCGTTAAAACATATAGAATTTTCTGAATTGGAAAAATCGTCGAGGAAATAATTATAATTAAGACCAAAATCGTAATTAACATGCAAAGAATCGGTGTAAGTACTGTAATATCTGGCATTTATTTGAAAATCGAAATATTTTTGTTTTATATCGTCTTTTAAAAGCGTAGAATCGACAAATGTATTGTATCCGTAATAATGCATTACATTTCTATTAAAGCCAATATTTGATTTTATAACAGAATTCTCAAAAAATTTCTTCCCATAAAACAGAATTTCATTATCGCTAAAAGCAGCATCTCCTTTTTTATTGTTTAACAAATTTACTTTACTAAACGATGAAAAATGTTTTAAATAAGTACCAATAGAGAATTTTTTTGAGCGTTTATTGTTTAGGTAAACTTCGATAAATGGCATTGCTTTATTTCCAATAGCTACTTTTGTATAGCTATTGTAGAGTTTTTTCAAGGGTTCGCCTACCATTTTAGCCGGTTTAATCGCTTTCGGATTATACGAAATATCTAATGGCTTTGTAATAAGGTAATATTTGAATGTTGGTATTATTTTAACAGTATCGATAATTTTCGGCAAACTATTTATCTTATATGCATCGGATATTGTAGGCTTATACGGTTTAACTACATAAACTTCTTTTTTTAATTCTGAATTGTTTTCTTGAGCTCGAAGGCTAAAATACGAAAGAAATATTACTAATGATATTAAGATTATATGTTTCATATCTATTTTCTATTTTTTATTATTTATTTATATTTATATGAAAATATTTATTTCTTTTTTTCATTTTCTTTGAAGAGTTCATCGTATTTCCCCGATTTATTTTCCTTAAATTCAATTTTCATATCTTTATCGTCTTCCGATTTAATATTGTACTTTTCTTTTTCTACAATACTATTATATTTTTCTTTTGCTACATCAATTATATCATCATCTTTATCGGCATTATAATTATCTATAATACTCTTTAAAGTATGTTTAGCTTGAAAACTATCATCTTTTTGCAGATACACATCCGCCAGTAAAATATATGCTTTAGCAAGCCAATATTCCTGAGATGTTTTTTGTTGTATAAAATCGAAAATCTCATGCTCTGCAATATTGTATTGTTTATCGATATAATATATTTCGCATATACGATATTTTGCTTCGGCCCCTTCGCTGCTATTAACATCTTCAGATATCATACGGAACTCATCCATAGCTAATCCGTAATTTTTATTTTTAAACAGCGCCATAGATTTTTTATATCTTGCTTCGCGAATTATTCCTTCGGAGATTTTTTCGGTATGCAATAATTTATTAGCCGAATTTATTGTCTCGGTATTATCTTTTAAATTATAATTTGCTCTTACTAAACCTAATCTAGCGCTTATAAGATGCTTGTTTACTTCAGCAATTTTCTCGAGTTGTTTATAATTTTTAATTGCATCAGAATAATTTTTAAACTCATAATTTATCTCGGCAGAATTCAGTAATGATTGTTCTGTAAAAGTATTCTTGGGTTTCGAAATAATATAATAATACGATTCCAGAGCTTTTTTATTCTCTCCATTTCTATACTGGCAATCGGCTTTATAGTAATGTGCATTCAAAGCAAAATTTCCATTATTATATTTCTGCAAATATTTTTCGAGTGCCACAAGCGATTTATCACAATCACCATTCATATACACTTTTTCGGCCGAAATATATGTCAACGAATCTTGTTCGCTCGCACTAATGCTACCAAAATCGCCTAAACCATTAACATAAGCAAAATAAGAATCTACATCATTCATATCGACATAAATATTTTTTATTCCTATTAATGAATTTTTAGCTTCGGCAGTACTCGGATATTCGGCAACAACACGTTTATAATATTTCATTGCCAATTCGCTTTTATCCTTATTATAATTCAGAAGTCCTAATTGTACTAATGATTTTTTAACATAGCTACTTGTTGGATAATTACTTACAACTTTTTCGTAACTCAAAATTGCATTATCAAATTCTTGAATATCGATATAACTCTTTCCCATTTCAAATAAAGCATCATCGAGATATGCCGATTCAGGACATTCGTTTAAAAGTCTTTGTAAGGTAGCAATCTTTTTGTTTGGTCTACTAACCAAACCTAGAGAAAACCCACGCTGGAAAAGAGCATAATCCTTATCAAAAATATTATACTCTATTGCTTTATCGTAATAATCAATAGCAAGCCAGTAACTTCGTCGAATAAAATAACAATCGGCAATTCTATTATTCGCATCAGAGATACTTTCGGTTACTTTATCGTTTTCGAAATTTAGAAATTTTCGAAACCACAATATTGCCGTTGAATAATTTTTTAACTTAAAATACGAGTATGCCATATTATAATGAGCAATATTAAACTCTTCGAGTTGAAAAGCACCGGGAGATAAAACAAACTTGTTATACTCTTTTATTGCATTACTATAATTGTTTATTTGGTAGTTTGCTTCGCCCAACCAATAATAACTTTGAGCTGCAATTTCGTTATTGTAAGTATTATACTTTAGCGATTTCTCGAATATTGTAATAGCATCGGCATAATGCAAATTATTAAATAATTCTAAGCCTCGATAATATGCAACTTTCTGATAAGCTTCTTTTATGGCGTGATCTTTATTTTTTATTTTATCTAAAGAAGCCAAAGCGTCTTTATAGTTACTGGTATACATATATGCCATTACTAAAAAATTATAAGCATCATCAAGTCTATCGGATTTTGGATATAATTGTATAAACTCGTGAAAGGCACTTATAGCCTCGTTAAATGGAGAATGAAATATTTCATAAGTAATTACAGCATAATTAAATAGAGCTTCTTCTTTTATTTCTGTGTCGAAATCTAATTTTGATGCAAACTCAAATGCTAATCTGGCTTTATTTTTTTGTTGAATTTCTATATAACAGTCAGCCAAATGGAAATATGCGTTCTGGGCTAACAAATCGTTTTCGTTAACTACTTTTTCGAAAACTGTTGCAGCACTATCGTATTGCTCGGCCTTATAGTAAGCATAAGCAAACATATAATTATCTTCTCTTGAAATATTATTTGCTTTTTCGACAAATATTTTCAAGTATTTTAAAGCATCTTCATACTTTTTACTTTTATAATAAGAATCGCCAATAATTTTAGCAATTTCCGGAGTACGCTTAGCACTTGCCGATTCAAGAATCGGAAGGGCATATTCAATAACTTTCTCGTATCGTTCTTGTAAATAGTATATCTGAGAAATATAATATGGAACAATTGGTGCAAAAGTTTCATTTTTACTCAATCGCAAAAATCCCTGAAGGGCAGTTTCGTAATTTTTTTCATCGTAGGCAATATGAGAATAATAATATAAAGCAGGACCTGTATATTTTGTATCGACATTAATAATTTCGTAAAAAGCATTTGTTGCTTTTTCCTTATTGCCCAACATAAAATAGCAATATCCCAATTTAAAATAATATTCTGATAACTCTTCATCCTTAATCTTATCTTTTTTAACCTGCTTAAACCAATGAACAGCATTTATATATTTTTTCTGTCGATATTGAAATTTCGCCATATTAAAATATGCTGCATTAACTTTAGAACTTTCAGGATGATGCGAAATAAAACCCGATATAAGATATTCTGCATCTTTATTATATAGTTTTATTGCACAAATAGATGAATAGTATTCAGCATTAGCCTTTGTTTCATTATCGAGAAATTCATTTTTGTCGATAACCTTCGTAAAATGCTCTTGAGCCACACCATATTTTCCCTTGTCGAATAATTCTAATCCCAATTTATAATCGGCATTAAACTCGGTATATTTTAAGGTTTTTTGAGCAAGAATATTTTGCGAAATACCAAACAGAATAAACGCTATAACAAATATTAAATGCTTATTAATCTTCATATTATTTTTTATTAATTTTAAATTATAATTTAAAATACTATTCGCTATATTTATTTCAATAATTTAGATTTAAAATATAATAAAGCTCCATTTACATATGGGATTCTCTCGAATTGAAAGTTATATTTTTGAAAGAACATTTTCAATTCATCTTCAGTATGTAATACCCCACGAATCTTAGTATTATGTTTGTTTCTTTCCGGAACAGGAACACTGCTAACAAAAACTCCATCTGTTTTTAATATCCTCTTTATCTCGCTAATAACAATCTCTGTATTTTTTAAAAAAAATAACGATAAGTTGCAAATGCAAATATCAAAACTATTATCGTTAAATGGCAAACTATCGACATTCGCAACAAATAATTTTACGTTCTTAAATTCTAAATTTATAAATTTCTTAAAGGCTTCTTGAAATAAGCCCGTACTTATATCGATGCCGTAATAATTAATATCATTACTCAAAAAATATGCCGAATTTCCACTCCCTGTAGCAATTTCTAAAATATCTTTATTATGAGTATCATTAAATTCGTTTTTCAAAATTTTAAAATGAGATTGAATATTAGCTTTAAATTTCTTCGGGAAAATAGATTTTTCCATTATTCTATCGTAAAAACAGGAAAACAAATCTCCCAACCAAGGTTTAAATTTTATTATTTCATTATCATCAGATTGTAAACGATAAAGATTTTTCTTTTCAACTATATTAATCGCTTCTTTGAGATTATTCATTCTCATGTAATTATAATTTTGTTAAACTTTAATAAATTACAATATCGTTACAAAATATATTTTATTCTACACTAAATAATTCAGGCTAAATTTATAAAGAATAACTCTATTACACATACTTATATCGAGATTTTAATTAACATAAACTGTTAATTAAAATAATTATTTTATTTTTAACTACTTTTGTATACAAAATTAAGAACAAGCAATTATTTTTATTGACAAAATAAACAATATTATTATCTGACTTATAGTTAATTCTTGACTTAGCTTAAGCAAAATAAATTCTTTTTATAATGAAAGACATGCCAATAATAGATTTTAAAAATGTAAATATCTACCATAAAGAAAATCTTATTCTATCGAATGTAAATTTATCGGTAAATAAAGGAGAGTTTATTTATTTTATAGGTAAAGTTGGTAGTGGAAAAACAAGTTTAATAAGAACTATAAATGCTGAGCTTCCGTTAAAAACAGGAACCGGAATGGTTGCTGGTTTTAATCTTGAAAAAATAAAAAGAAAACAAATACCATATCTAAGAAGAAAATTAGGTATTGTTTTTCAAGATTTTAAATTACTCTCGGACCGAACAGTACACGACAATCTACTTTTTGTTTTAAAATCGACAGGATGGAAAAACAAAAAAGAAATAGATAATAGAATTAACGAGGTACTAGAAAAAGTTGGATTAGCATTTAAGGGCTACAAGATGCCTCATCAATTATCGGGAGGAGAACAACAAAGGGTAGTTATAGCAAGAGCTCTTTTAAACGATCCTGAATTAATTCTTGCCGATGAGCCAACAGGAAATCTCGACCCTGAAACATCTGAAAATTTAATGGAATTATTATTTGAAATAAGCCAAAATAACCGAACAGTAATTATGGCAACTCACGATTATAATATGGTGAAAAAATTTGTAGCCAAAACACTTAAATTTGAGAATACAAAAATTATTGAAGTCGATAACTCAAACGAAATTGATTTTGAAAGCTTAAAAGAATAAGTAAACAATTATTTTTCGCTCAAAACAAGCAAGTACAATATTTATAGATGTTAAAAAAACTTAAGGAAATAGACGAAAGTAATTTTTTTCGAAACATGTTAACAATGTTTTCCGGTGTTTCAATAGCACAAATTATTACTTTACTCTCTATTCCTATATTAACCCGTTTATTTTCGCCCGAAGAATTTGGTTTTATAGCTTTATATTTGAGTATTGCCAATATTTTCGGAACAATATCATCGGGCAAATACGATCTTGCAATAATGATTCCGAAAAACGACAATGATGCAATTAAAATATTCTCAGGCTCGATACTCATTGTTATAACATTTTCGTTTGTAAGTCTAGTATCGATAATTATTCTTAAAAATATTAACACTCCAATAAGTTCGTTTATTGCACCAAATTACTTTTATTTTCTTCCTTTAAGCATTTTATTGATTGGCTCGATAAAATCGTTTACTCAGTGGTTAAACAGAAAGAAGGATTTTCCTTATTTGGCAAAAACTCATATTGTTCAAAATGGCACTGCATCGACAGTTAAACTATCTGCCGGTTATTTCACATCATTAGGCACATGGGGATTACTTTTGGGAAATATTGCAGGACAAGGAATTATGTTTTTATCCTTACTAAGAAAGATACTAAAAAAGTATAAAATTCTTATTAAGAAAAACTTTTCAAAAGATATAAAAACAATATTAATAGAACATAAGAACTTCCCTATTTTCGCCATGCCAATGGGATTTTTAAATATTATTTCGAAAGATATTATGCTATATGTACTTAATATCTTTTTTAGCACAACTACGGTAGGACTTTACGCTAATGCGCAAAAAGTAAGCAATTATCCATTATTCTTTATTACCCAAGCATTTACATCGGTATTTTACCAAAGACTAAGTGAAACACAAAACAAAGTAAAATTATATTTCTGGTCGTATATAATAAACTTTCTTATTGCAAGCATAGCCATGATACCAATAATATTATGGGGCGAAAGATTATTTAGTTTTGTTTTAGGTAAAGAGTGGGAAATAGCCGGCAGTATTGCAAAATATTTAGTCCCTTTAACTATTACAAGTTTTGCAACAAGAAATGTTATTAATGTTTTCTCGTTAACAAAGAAAAATCATTTGCTGCTAATTTGGCAATGTATTTATTTTATTCTTATAACTGCAATAATATTTTTAACTAACAAATATGGTTTTAATACAATGATTTTTAATTTTTCTGTCGGAGGAGCAATACTTTATATTATCTTAGCATTTATTGGTTTAAAAATTCTTTTAAACAAAGAAAAATAAACAGGCAATGTCTGAAATAATTATTGAAACACAAAATAGTATAATTAAAATATATGTGGCGCAATTTTAAGGCATAATAGAATTTTAAATAAATGAAAACTATTCTAAAAAAAATACTTTATTGGAAATTATCGTTTTTTTATAAAGAATTAAACATAAATGATAATCATTACCCTATTAAAACATTGTTTATATATGCATTTAAACAAAAAATATTAGGATACAATAGAAAAACTCCATGGCCTGTACATTATTCAAGCAAAATAATTTGCCCGCAGAAAATTCAAAGAGGAACAAAATATCCGGGCTTTGGCCATAACATATATCTTGATGGGCGAAATGGGATTATTATTGGAAGCAATGTATGGATAGGGCCGAGAGTCTCTATAATAAGTCAAAATCACGATTTGAATAATTACAATAATTACACACCTTCGGAGCCTATAAAAATAGGGAAAAACTCTTGGCTTGGTTCTTCGTGCATAATATTACCCGAAGTAGAACTTGGCAATCACACCGTTGTAGGGGCTGGTGCAATAGTAACAAAATCGTTTACCGATGGGAATGTACTTATTGCAGGAAATCCGGCAAGAATTATTAAAACATTAGATGAATATTCGGAGTAATTATTTTTTTAACCACTGTAAGAATATTGGTAAATTATTTTCTTTTAATCTATAATACTTTTTTGCTTTTGCCCCAAATCCTTTATTCCTATATGCTACACCCTTAATATCGGATCCTGCAAAATCTAAAACCATATTATTACCTGCATATTTTTTTATAAAATTATCGGTTAATAAATACATTGCACCAACATTTTTACCTACAGAATTTGTAACAGAAAAATAAACAGCTCTATTATTATATATTAAGAAGAAAAAAGATGCACAGAACTCATTATTATAATAAGCATTATACAATTCTCCCAAATTATTTTTCAAAGAATACGAAATTATTTTATCTAAATTATTAATATCAGTATCGTTTACATTAGCTATATTTTTCTTTTTTATTAATGCCTTAAAATCATTAATAAAAAAGTCTTGATTAGATTCGTTTTTTATTATAATATTTTTAGCACCCGCTTTTTTAAGGTTTTTTTTATGATTTTTTGAATAATTACTATTTAATTCTTTATACAATTTATTTAAATTTAACAAATACGTGGTTCTTTTAACAAAATTGAAATTATTAATTAATTCGGAATTATAAATATTCAAACCAATATCAATAAATTTATACTTCTTAATAATTAATTCTAATACTTGTTTTTCTTCATCGACAGAAAGATTTTTAGCAAATAATATTGAGTGAAATTGAGAAAATATTGGCTGATATAAATATTTTATTCCATATTTCTTTCGCCAACACAAAGGCATTATTACTTTATAATCATCCGAAACAACCGCGTCCCAATTAGGCGATACAATATTAAGAAACCATGCTTTAGCATAAACAATTGGATTTCGGGCATTATCAACTGCAAGATCCCACTTTTCGAAATCTATCTCTCTATGTTTTAAATAATTAATTTGCATTGCTTTCTTTTGCGAATTTAGTAAGATGAATTACTATATATTAATCAAAGAAACTTATAACTTACTTGTCGTGGTCGTCGCAAACACAACGAAGCATTTCTTTATAAACACTTCCCCATCCTTTCCAATTTCCATGATTACTGAGCGATTCGTTATGCCATAAACTTATAAAGGTTCCATTTACTTCTTTTATCTTATTTGCAATATTCTCGATATTACTTATAGCCTCATTCTCTGACAATTGCAGACTTCTATTTAATGTAGTATCCATAATCTGAAAAGGGAATATTTTCAATCCTGTTTCTTGTTCGTTCTCTAAATCGTAGAAATTAAATGGTGTACAAGTTCCTGCTCTAAATCCCAGGTCGGTAGCGTAACCTAAGGTATAATCTTCCTTAATTCCATTTTTTATTAAATTTCTATATGTATCGGGAAAAGATAATCGCAAAAAATGTTGGCGTGATTTAGTTATTTCTTTATTGGTTATTCTTCTAAGTCTATTAATCTCTTTACGTAATTTTCCTAAAACATCGGCAGATTTATACGAAGGATGAATTCCTAATTGATATTTTTTCGACATATTTTTTATTAAAGTTTGAAATGGTTCTTTTCTTGCCGGAACATTTCTATCGTATTTGCTAAAATTAGCAAGCAAGAAAAACCAAATTGGTTCTATCTTATATTTTTTGTTAATATGTTCAATATAATCGTAAGTATCGTATGGATCGTCTTTCAACATAAGAGCTCTATATCTTTCAAGTATTGCAGTAAAATCGAAGTCGATTAATGAACGTAAAGTTGCTCCTATTGTTCTGGCATTACCTTTATACAAATATGCATAAGCGTTATCAACATCAATTGTTGAGATATAATTAAATTTTCGTTTTACTATATTAAAATCGGGATATAGTTTTTTTAATATCTCGGCTAAAGAAAACACCCATTGATCAACTATTGGCTCGTTAAGAAAATTATTTTTATATGCAATACTCTGTTTGGCTTCAAATCTACCATGATTGTCGCTTTTGAATGGCAAATATTCTTCGTAACGCGAAATTAAATAAAATATAGATGCAAAAATGTCAAATGGGATTTCAGACATTTCATCTGTTTGAAAAAATATTTTCGTATTATTCCAAACACTAACAAAAATATCGGGTTTACTAATTGATGTTTCGAATAATAAATTATTTGATTTTATAAATATTCCGTTATTAAGAGTTGAATTTGAATAATTTATTTTGGAGAGTTTATAATTATTATATTCATCAGTGTTATTTGTAATTCTAAAATTTATTCCTAGAATATTGTTAAACATGAATTTACAAACATACTCTAATCGAGCAGATGTTATTTTTGAGTATATTAAAAGCAAGTTATTATATCTATTTATGAATTATCAAATGTACAAAAAAATATCAATTTTCAAATTCTACAATAGTAATTCCTGACCCTCCGAATTGAACTTGCTCATCTTTAAAGCCTTTCACCATATCAACAGTTTCTAAATATTCTCGTATTAATTGTCGTAAAATACCATCGCCTTTTCCGTGTAATATTTTGACTGTTGAGACATTAATAACAATAGCATCGTCGATAAAGTCTTTAACTTTTTGCAATGCTTCTTCGGCTCTTTTGCCTCTTACATCAATCTCGGGTTTAAAATTTATTCGTTTTTCACCAAAGTCCCAATTTTCAGAATAATTATTTTTTTCTTGCTTATTTAATTGATTATATCGTGTATTACTGATTTTTTCAACTTTTTGTTTTTTTATTGTTGTTCTCATATTTCCGAAAGCAACGGTATAATTTTTATCATTTATTTCTAATACTTCTCCAACAGAATTTTGCCCAATAATTATTACCTTATCGCCCATAGAGATTACTGTATCTATTTTTTTTGTTTTTTTTACAATTTCATTTTCATGAGAACTTTTCTTTCCCTTATTTTTTCTATTCTTAATCTTTTCTATTTTTTTCAGTACCTTCTCATCATCTATATCTTGCAGGTTTACCAATTTACTCTTTTCAATCTCTAGCTCTTTACGTAATGATTTTGTTTTTTCCTTATTTGCCTGATTATCTCTGATATCTTTTATTGTATTCTCTATTTTTTTATTTACTCCTAAAAGCAAATCATTAGCTTCTTCTTTAGCTTTTTTAATAATTTCTTTTCGTGTTTTGTTAGCCGAATCGAGTTCTGTTTTATAATTATCGACTAATTCGTCTAATCTTTTTTCTTCTTTTCTAATTTTTTCGCGTTTAGTAGCCCAATAACGCTTATCGCGAATAATATCTTTCAGGTTCTTATCGAAATCGATATGCTCTTTTCCTATTTTTGATGTAGCATTTTGTAGGATATTTTCCGGCAAACCAATTTTACGAGCTATTTCGAAAGCAAAAGAACTTCCAGGTTCACCAATAGACAATTTGAATAGTGGATTAATTTTATCGGTATCGAAAAGCATTGCTCCGTTCTCTATTCCGTTTTCTGAAGAAGCAAAATGTTTAAGATTAGTGTAATGTGTTGTTATAACTCCTTTTGCATTTTTCTTATTTAAGCTATCGAGAATCGACTCAGCAATAGCACCACCAAGCATTGGTTCGGTTCCTGTTCCAAACTCATCGATAAGTAAAAGAGTATTTTTGTCGGCATTCTTAATAAAATACTTCATATTATAAAGATGCGAACTATAAGTACTTAAGTCGTTTTCTATAGATTGGTCATCGCCAATATCTATAAATAAATTTTTGAACAAGCCAATTTCTGAATTCTCAGACATTGAGACCAACATACCGCATTGAAACATATATTGTAACAATCCTACAGTTTGCAAACACACAGATTTCCCACCGGCATTTGGTCCTGATATTAACAATATTCTTTGATTATTTGTATTTATCTGAATATCGAGAGGGACAACTTCTCTTTTCTCTTTTTTGAAACTATTATACAATAATGGGTGAACTGCTTTTTGCCAATTAAATGATGCTTGATTATTAAATATTGGTTTAATAGAGTTTAGTTTAATTGCTACTTTTGCTTTAGCTCTGATAAAATCGATAGTTCCTAAAAACCTGTAAGAATACAGCAAATCGTCGATGTATGGTCTTATATCATCGGTAAATTCGGTAAGTATCTTAACAATTTCTCGACGCTCTGAATATGCTAACTCCTTTAATAGATTGTTTAGATCAACAATTTCTATAGGCTCAACATACGATGTTCGTCCAGTTGTCGATTCATCGACAACAATACCACTGATTTTTCGTTTATTCGACGAATCGACAGGAATAACCGAACGGCCTTCGCGCATAACTAACGACACATCAGATGCAACAAAACCATCTTTCTGAGCTGCTTTTAAGATACTTTGCAATTGCTTATTTATACTTCTCTCTTTCGATCGAATCTCGCCCCTGATATTTTGTAATTCAGATGATGCATTATCTTTTATTCTTCCTTGTCCTGTAATTATTTTATCAATTCTTTCTAAAATAAACGAATGCACCTTAACTCCCGATACTACATTTTGTAAATATGGATATTTATTATCTTCTTTTCTCGATTTAAAAAAACTAATTATTGCTTTTATAGTCTCTAAAGAACGTTTTACATTAAACAACTCATCGGTTTGAATAAATGTTCCTATAACGCTAATTCGTTTCAGACATTCGGTAGTATCGAAAAAGTGATTCACAGGAAAATTGTCTTCCATCAAGATTATCTGACGAAATTCTTCAACTTGGTTTATTAAGTTATTAATAAATTTATATGAATCTGAGAATCTCATTTTATTAGCACTATGCTTACCCAAATTACATAAGCAATTGCCTTTAATCATTTCTCGAATCTTATCGAAACCTATCTTCTTCTCAAAACTTTCGGGATATAACACTCTTGGTTTATTATTTATTATTTATTATTTGATGCTGTAAAATTAACATTTTAAGCCGGAAAATTATGTAAGGCATGAGCTAAAGGTTCTCAAATTTTCTACGATTAAGTAATACCAACAATTTGGGTATTTCATTAACTTCAAATTTGGGTAATACTAAATCAGAATTTTTATCTTTGCTTCTCACTATTCATAGTCCATTCACACAATTTATTTCGTTTTAGCACGAATAAAGCGGGTTAACTTCAATTTATGAATATTAAAATATATCTTGACTAATTAAATTATGTTTTGTAACTTGGAATTATGACCTTAAAATTTGAAATTTGAAAAACAGAACTTTACTTTGGGTAACAATTTTTGCCATAACAATGGGGATATTTGAAGGTGCGGTTGTTGTATATTTACGTGCATTATACTATCCATTAGGGTTCGCTTTCCCGTTAAATGCAATTGATAACCCAATTGCCATTACCGAATTAATTCGCGAATTTGTCTCTCTTATAATGCTTCTGTCTGTTGGAATACTTGCCGGGAAAAATTTTTCGCAACGATTTGCTATGTTTATTTATTCTTTTGCTGTGTGGGATATTGTTTATTATATTTTTCTAAAATTAATATTAAATTGGCCTGAATCGTTTTTTACTTGGGATTTACTTTTTCTGCTTCCTGTAACTTGGACAGGTCCGGTAATTAGTCCGATAATAATTTCTCTCATAATGATTACTCTTGCTTTGGTAATTAATAAATATAATATTAGAAAAACCATTAATGTTGTAATAAATAAACAAGAATGGATATTATTAATTAGTGGGGCATTTGTTGTATTCGTTTCGTTTATTTGGGATTATTCAAAATACCTTATTTATAATATTAAATTCAGCGAAATAAAATCGAGATCCTTATCTGATAAATTATTCGACTTATCGATTAAATATATTCCCACAAAATTTAACTGGTCTATATTTTTTATTGGTGTAATTATTATTCTTTTCGCAATATGGAAATTACACAAAAGAAATAAACAATTAGAATCTGCTAATGCAAATTTATAATTAGGAGTAATCAGAAGAATTTATTAATTAATAATCGATATACACAATAATGGCTTCAAACTTTAATTGTTTGAAGCCATTATAATTTTATCAAATAAATATATTTTATTTTTTTATTCCTAATTGCTGAAACATAAATGCATATTCCATTGCATATTCTTTAAGTGGTTCGAAACGTCCCGATGCTCCACCATGTCCGGTATCCATATTAATATATAATAACAACACATTATTATCGGTTTTCATATCGCGAAGTTTAGCTACCCATTTAGCAGGTTCCCAATATTGCACTTGCGAATCGTGCAAACCTGTAGTTACCAACATTGCCGGATAATCTTGTTTTTTTACATTGTCGTAAGGAGAATACGACAACATATAATCGTAATATTCTTTTTCTTTCGGATTTCCCCACTCATCGAATTCTCCGGTAGTTAAAGGAATACTCTCGTCGAGCATAGTTGTAACTACGTCGACAAAAGGAACTTGAGCAATAATTCCTTTATACAATTCGGGTTTCATATTTGCAATAGCACCCATTAACAAACCTCCGGCACTACCACCCATAGCAAACAATTTTTTGTTCGATGTATATTTCTCATCAATTAAATATTGGGCACATGTATTAAAATCGGTAAAAGTATTTTTCTTCTTCAACAATTTCCCGTCTTCGTACCAAGGACGTCCTAAATATTCGCCACCACGAATATGGGCAAGAACATACACAAATCCCCTATCGAGCAAACTTAAGCGCACCGAACTAAAGTAAGGATCCATAGTTGCTCCATACGAGCCATAGCCATAAATTAAGGTAGGATTAGTACCATTTAATTTAATTCCTTTTCTATATACAATAGACATTGGCACCATTGTTCCATCATCGGCTGTAGCAAATAATCTTTTCGATTCGTAATTCTCTGGATTAAAATCGCCTATAACTTCTTGTTGTTTCTTAAGAGTCTTCACTTTTGTATTCATATTATAATCGAAAGTAGAAGACGGAGTGGTTAATGATGTGTATCCAAAACGCAATTCTTCGGTATCGAATTCAGGATTTGTCGATACGTACGCCATATATGTTTCTTCTTCGAAATTGATATAATACTCTGAGTTATCGCTCCATTTTATTACTCGCAAATTAGTAAGTCCATTTTCACGTTCTTCGACAACAAAATATTTTTTAAATACTTCGATATCTTGCAACAATACATTTTTACGATGAGCAATAACTTCTATCCAATTTTCTTTAGTTGTTTTATCAACAGGAGTTTTCATTAATCGGAAATTCTTGGCATCGAGATTTGTAACTATATAAAAATAATCACCAAAATGCGAAACAGAATATTCTAAATCCTTTTCTCTTGGTTGAATAATTTTAAATTTCCCAGTGGGATTATTAGCATCGAGAAACTGATATTCGGTAGAAAGAGTACTATACGAAACAATCATAAGATATTTCCCCGACTTAGTTTTATATACATCGGTTCCAAAAGTTTCGTCTTTCTCGTTATAAACAAGTTTGTCGTCTGATGTTGTATCTCCAAGCTTATGTTTATAAATTTTATCTTCGCGTAATGTTACTGTATCTTTTTTAGCATAAAAAATAGTTGCATTATCGTTAGCCCAAACACCACTACCCGATGTATTTTTAATTGCATCGCTATATATTTCGCCTGTTTCCAGATTCTTTATATGCAAAGTGTATTTTCTTCTACTAATTGTATCGACACCAAATACAACAAGTTTATTATCGGGACTTATACTAAATCCCCCAAGTTGATAATAAGCATGACCTTCTGCCATATTATTAACATTCAAAATTATCTCTTCATTATTATCGAGATTCTCCTTTTTCCTACAATAAATAGGATATTCTTTCCCTTCTTCGTAACGAGTATAATAATAATATCCGTTTTTCTTATATGGTACCGATTCGTCTGTTTCTTTAATTCTCGATTTCATTTCTTGGAACAAATCTTCCTGAAACTTCTCGGTAGGTTTAAGTATAGCCTTTGTATATTTATTTTCTTCTTCGAGATAATTTATTACTTCCTTATTATCTCTATTATTTAACCAATAATAATTATCGATTCTAGTATCTCCATGCATAACAAGTTTTTTAGGAACTTGTTTAACATCTGGTTGTTGAACATTGCTACAAGCTACGCTCCCTATTATTTCTATTGCCATAATGATTAATAACTTTTTATTTATCTTCATAACTATTTTTTTTTATTTTTGTAATGCAAAAGTATTATTAATTTTCTAAATTTTCTACAACTAAATTATAAAATATGCATTCTCGGAAAAAACTACACAGGTCACACAATCAGGTAATAGCAGGAGTTTGTGCAGGAATTGCCGAATATTTAGGTTGGGATATTGGTTTAGTAAGATTATTATATTTATTAATCTCGATATTTAGTACAGGTTTTCCAGGCACATTAATTTATATTATTTTGTGGATTATTATGCCCTTGCCACATAGAAATTTCTATTAAGCTGAGTTCGATGTAAGCTTTGTCCACACAAGTGTTTTCCAAAAAAATAATTTTGAAGCTACTACTTCTATTTCGTTTTTTCTAATTTCAGTAACTTTTAATTCAAGATTAATTCCTTTATCGGGTCCATATATATTCCCATTTATCCATTCATTTTCTTCTTTATCGTAATTAAGATTTCTTATTATTACCATTCCTATTAAAGGATTATCTCTTTTCGACAAATCAGGATTTTTTATATCTTTTTTCTGTCCGTTTTTATAAGTATTTAAAGCAATAATTTTACCGA
>CAZDCZ010000035.1:0-31402 GCA_964504155.1 uncultured Bacteroidales bacterium
TTTTCTGAATTGTTCTCATCCAACTTTACAAAAAGTGTGTTTTTATCACGTCTTTTGGTTCCAATTTTACCGTAAACTTTATCTTTTATTTCTTTCCGGCTTTTAGTTTCCATTTTCTTTCTCCTATTGATTGTAATATTCTTTCATTACACCAATTGCTTTTTGTATTTTATCTTTTGGAGTTTTCTGTATCTTTTTCTGAAAACCATTCAACAAGATTACCAATCTATTTCCGTCAAAAAAGCAAAATACTCGCCAAATATTCATTAAAAAGCGATAATCTATTTATCTTTGGTAATACAACTAACAAGTACAATAGCTACAAAAGCAAAAACAAAAGCTACTAATCGTACAGTAAGAAAATTATTTAAGAAATCGATATTTTGCCAAATTATTGTTGTAAAAAATCCTGTAAGCATTCCTGCAATTACACCTTGTTTGGTTATTTTTTTCCAATACAAAATAAGCAATAATGCAGGACCAAAAGATGCCCCTAGTCCTGCCCATGCATACGAAACAAGTTCGAATATTAAGTCTTTAGAAGTAACAGCAATAACAAAGCCCAACACTCCTACAACAATAGTAATTATTCTACTTAAATGTAATAATGCTTTATCGGTAACATTTTTGCCAAGGGTTTTATGATAAAAATCTTCGATAACCGATGAAGTAATTACCAATAATTGACTATCGGCCGTTGACATCATAGCGGCAATAGCTCCTGAGATAAGAATCCCTGCAAGCCACGCCGGCAAAATATTATTAGCAAGATACGGCATCACATTCTCAACATCGTCGAAATATCCTTGTTTGTACAAACCCAAACCAACAAGTCCGATAATTATAGCACCCGAAAAAGCAGGTATTACCCATGCAATAGCGATATTTCTACTAAGTTTTATTTTTGAAGGATCTTTAATAGCCATAAAACGTGTTAATAAATGAGGTTGTCCCATATATCCAAGTGCCCAACTCAAGCCCCCAATGACAACTACAAAAGCAGCCCAACCGGTTTTTCCACCAAAGAAACTTGCATAATCGTCTCCTTGCTCGGCTACTGCCGAAACCAAAGAGCCTCCTTGATTATGCAATTCTATCATCCCGGCAATAGGTATTATTATTAAAGCGGCAATCATTATTATTCCTTGAATAAGATCTGTCCAAGCAACAGCAAAAAAACCTCCCATCATAGTATAAAATATAATAACTACTGCGCCAATTATCATACCTATTACTATTGGAATATTAAATGTAACATTTAGTACTTTACCTGCCCCATTAAATTGAGCAGCTAAATAAAAAGTAAAGAAGAAAATTATAATAAACGTAGCAATAACACGAATTGATTTTACATCGTCTCCAAATTTTACTGCAAAGAAGTTAGGCAAAGTAATAGCCGATAATTTCTCCGATTCGATACGTAATTTTTTTGCTATAACAAACCAATAAAAAACAATACCTATAACACAACCAAGAGCTGTCCACGATTCCATAAATCCGGTTGCCATAGCTGCTCCTGGGAGACCTAATAATAACCAGGCGGATTCACCTGATGCTCTTTCGGAAAATGCAACTACCCATGGATTAAGTTTCCTTCCTGCAATAAAAAAATCGTCGTGCGTCTTATTTATTTTATAAGTAATAACACCAACGACTAAAACAATAATTAAATAAATAATAAAACCAATGAGAGTATATGACATAATATTTTGAATATTTTGAATATTTAAACAATTAAAAAAACTTTTATTTCGTTTCTAAGATACAATTTATATATCAGAAATCATTATGAGTCAATTCATAATTATGTATTTGTAACTTAACAACACACATATACAAATAAAAATTAAAAAATATATCAAAAAATAAACAATATAATATCTAATACAAGTTTCAAATAATTTTAATAATTTTGAAGTATAAAATTTTAATATTATGAAATACAAAGAAATATATAATTCGCACAAAAATATATGCAATTTAACATATAAACGTAATTTAAGTACAGTATTTGAATTACTAACTACTCTTGCAAAAGAAACTCGAAAAGAATATTATTCAATTCAAGTAAGTAAATATCTTGATACGTATAAAAACATATTAAAGCACTCATTCTCGGGAATAACAGATCCGGAACGAAACAATGTTTACAATAAGTTAATAAGATCGGTACTTGAATTAGCCGACGAAATTAAAGAATTATTATTAACAAACTCGTCGGAATTAACCATATATAAGATGAAATGGAGTTTCGACCAAAAGAAAATATCCGATCTTTCAGAAACAAAATCTATATTAGAAAGTCTTATTATTGACGATGAACTTAGGGATATTTTATATGATGAAAATAATACAAATATCAATTCTTCGAAAATTACTAGACAACAATCGTTAAAACAACTCTTTAACTTTATATGGTTTAGCGATAAGTATAAAGAAATAGAAATTAAGCTTGTAAATACAATTTGTAATTCTTCCAGAATACCATGGCACGACAAATCGCTAATTGTAAGCGCATTAACATTAAGCTTGTTACGTAACTTCGATAAAAACAAATTACTTTTATTATTCAAATTTTTTAATAAAAACGAAGATCAGGTATGGCAAAGAGCGTTTATCAGTATAATGATTTCTATATTTCTATATAATGACAGGATTTCCTTATATCCGGAAATAATTAATAAAATTGATGAGTTAAAAGATGCAAATGATATAGAGAAAAACTTAGAAGCTGTTATTGTTCAATTTATCAAATCGAAAGATACAGAGAAAATTACTAAACAATGGGAAGAAGAAATTCTTCCTGAAATTGTAAAAATGCAACCAAAACTAGAAGAGAAATTAGATGTTGAAAATATTATTTCTGATAAGTTCTTAGAAGATAAAAATCCCGATTGGGAAAGAGTATTTGAAGATTCTCCCGATTTAATGGATAAGTTACAAAAACTTTCAGAAATGCAAATTGACGGTTCAGATGTATTTATGAGTGCTTTTGGCAAATTAAAACAGTTTCCTTTTTTTAATACTTTAAGCAATTGGTTTCAGCCTTTTTATAAAGAAAACTCAGAATTATCTGACATAACTAAATCTACAGACTCTCAATTTGATTTATATCCTTTTATTGAAAAATTAGAATCTTCGTATTATATGTGTAATTCGGATAAATACTCCTTTTGCCTGAATCTACAATTCGTTCCAGACGAGCATAAAAAAATGATGCTAGAAATGTTTAACGAAGAAATGAAAGGAATGGAAGAAATTGCTAATGAAGATGAGATTCTAAACAATTTTGCAAAAACAAAAAGCATTTTTACGCAATACATACAAGATTTATATAGATTTTATAAACTTCATAATTTAAGAAATGAATTTGTTGATATATTTGAACTTAAGCTCGATTTTCATAATACAATTTTTTATAAAAGAATAATTAAAGACCAAACGATTTTAAGAAATACCGCAGAATTCTTTCTAGAAAAAAATCATTTCGATTCTGCTCTTGAAATTTTTCTACAATTAGAAAATACAATAGAAACAGAAACAGATATAGAACTATTCGAAAAAATTGCCTATTGTTACCAACGTATGGGTAATTATAAAAATGCACTCGATTATTACAAAAAAGCCGATTTATTCGACACTAACAAAATATGGATTACAAAAAAAATAGCTCTTTGTTATCGTTATCTTAACGAGCATAAAAATGCCTTACATTACTATAAAGAAGCAGAAAAATTAGAACCTGAAAATCTATACATACAAGCTTTCATTGGACATACTTTATTACGACTAAAAAAATATAATGAAGCCTTAAAATATTATTTTAAAGTTGAATATTTAGCTCCGGCAAACACAAAAATCCAACGTCCAATTGCATGGATATCCTTTATTTTAGGCAAATTCGACACAGCAAAAAAATATTACGAAAACTTGCTCGAGAAAGATGAAAATATTAACGACACAATATATCTCGGACATGTTTATTGGTGCACCAAAGATATAGCATCGGCCTTAAATTGCTATATAAAATATGTTAATGTTAAAAACTTCGATTCAAATAATATTATTAAAATATTTGATGAAGATTCTGATATTCTTTTAAAACATGGAATAAATAAAATAGATATCGATCTTATGAAAGACTATATTATTTTCTCAATCGGAAAATAATATTCAAAAAATCTATTTTAAGCAAAAAACACCAATCTTTAATATTAATGTCTAACATACTGTAATTTATGCATACGCAACTTGCTTTTATATTTCCGATATTTAATATAAAATTAAAAAAGTCTCGAAATAAACGAGACTATTAAATAAACTGAGTTCGATATAAAATTTTATTTACAATTATTTTATCTTTTAAAATCTTTATAAAAGAATCTTTCATAATGCACAACTTCACCTAATGGTTTTCTTTTCTTTTTAGTTGGATTTTGATTTTTATTATCGTCTGAATATCCAATAGGGATTAAAGCAATTGGTTCAATATCATCTGGTAAATGTAGAATTTCTACACTTTTCATAATATCGAACATACAAACCCAACAAGTTGCCAAACCTAAATCGGTAGCAGCTAAAGTCATATGATCTATTGCAATTGCAACATCAATATCGGTATGGATTTTACCATCTGATCGTCTCCACGCTTCACCATGATCGCCACAAACAGCAATAATTGCCGGAGCAGTTTTTATCCAATCTTTTTTATATACCTCGCACAATTTTTCTAAATGTTCTTTCTGCTGAACAACGATAAACTTCCATGGTTGTGTATTTTTTGCAGATGGTGCAATTCTCCCAGCTTCTAAAACTTGTTCTAATTTCTCCTTTTCTATTGCCGTATCTTTATATTTACGACAAGAATATCTTCTTTTTGCTAAATCTAAAAATGACATAATTAAATTATAAATTTATAATACTAATATTTATTATTCTACTTTAATTTTTTCTTCGAATACCTCAACAATATCTCCTGAGCGTATTTTTGCCCTCTTCCGACTTTCTTCTTCTCCATTCAATTTTACTTCTCCGTTATCTACAATAATCTTTGCTTCGGCTCCACTAGAGCATATATGCATTACTTTAAGTAATTTTATTAATTCTATATACTCATCATCTTCTCGCAATTCAAATTTAATCATTATTTCTGTTTTTATATTTATCTACAATAATATTTATTTTTCCCATCTCTTCTTTTGTTCTATCATCATATAAGTACTGGCTAATATATTTTTCTATCTTACTATACAAATCATCTATTCTATTAGATAAGTCCTGATTATCAGGACTGTTTTCAATTATCTTATCATACATAATAATAAGTTGTTGCCATGCTATATACTTGTAATACGGTGAAAGAGTTTCAATTTGAAGCATTTCTTTTAATACTATTACGGCATCTTCATATTCATTATTCGCATTTAGTATTGAATATTTATTATAATATGGTTGAAAATATTCTGAATACATTTCCATATACTCATCGGCATATTTTTTTGCCATATCAAAATATTTTGCTTCACTATAATATTTCGACAGTAAAAAAGCTTTATATCCCGGATTTAATTTATACTTATCGAGTTCTTTAACAATTACATTTATATCCTTACCATTTACTTTCTTTTTATCGCCATAATTCTTTCTGTACCACGAAAGATATTTTTTCATTTCTACAAATTCAATATCAATACATTCATTATTTAAATCATTAAATTTCTTTATACTATTACTTTTAATATCATATTCGAGATATTTTCTACATGCAGCTAAACCTGCTCCATAAGAAAAATATATTTTATTCTCAAAATTATCCATTATACAGCTTTTTTCTGTAATTGAATTATTTATTGAGTAGCCATAATTTGGAGCATTTGAATAATTATAATATTCTTTATTTGTTATTATTTTATATGATTTATTTATAATGTCTAAATCTCTATATTTCTTATTCAATTCTTTCATTTTACTTTCTCTCGCAATATTAGATGTAGAAAACATCCATATTGGACTATAAGCATACCTTCCCTTTTGCGAAAGAGATAAATTCTCTACAAAAAGAAAATTATTCTTCATTTCAATTTTTGATATCTTACCCCGTGTTAATTCATAAATAGCACCTGTATTATCAATTTTACTCCCTACTGTAATAAACCATGAATGAGAACTGTATCCATCAAGCAATTTATCTACATCATTTAAGTTATTTGCTTTCTCTAATATGCTTCTAACTTTATAAGCCAATGGCATTCCTATATTATAATCTTTAATTTTCTCGCCTTTATCTACAGGAGCTCCATTCATATTAATCGATATAGATAAACCATTATTATTCATTCCGGTATATACACCCGGATAACCAATAAATGTTAAATTTGTAAATGGATTTTTTCCATCTATTATATAATTTACAATTAAAGGATGTTTTGCAATATCATCAAATCCGGGCCAATCGAGATTTCTACCATGAACAATTTTACTTTCGTCTTTCATTATAAATGAAGTACAGCTTATCTTAAAAAACAATTGTGGGAAATAAGCTATCAATTTTATATCTCTTAGGTTTAATTCACTTCCATCTGTTATTCCTTGTAATTCCTGAATATACTCATTCGGAACTTTTTCTTCTATTCTTTTAATCTTAACACCTAAAACAATATTTGTTAACCACTTTTTTACAAAAAAACTTCCAATATATGTATCCAACAAACTATCTACGGTATTATCCATATCAACTAACTGCTTATTCAATAACACACCATATTGCAAGCCAGCTTCATATGGAGTCCCCTTTACAGTTAATATAGGATAGTTATCGTAAATAATTAATGATCCTTGATGAAAAAAACTCTCATTTTTGTTTCTTTGAATTTGTAAGGCAGAATATTGCTTCGATTTACATGAAAAAATCACAAAAGGAATAACTAAAACTATAAATAATTTCTTCATATAATTTGAATATAAGATATTGTTTCTTTTTAGTAATGCTACTTTTAAAATTACAAATTTACTAATTCCTGGTTTTTTTTATTATTTCTCGAAATTACTAAAAAAATAAATAATTTAATTAATCAGAAAAAACAAATAACATCATGAAGATAAAATAAATACTACAAAATATTTATATGACAATAAATAATATATAAAAAACCGTTATCTTTAAATGTTAAAACGAAGTAATATTATGAATGTACACAAAATTACAATATCATTATTTTTAATTTTCATTCTATGTGTATTATCAGTAAAAAGTCAGATTCCTGTAGTTACAGTAACTTTTAACAATTCAATAGATTCGTTATATTATAAACAAAAAACCACATGGATAACTCTTACTCCCATTACTTTTACAAGCAAAAAATTTTCTCCCGACAAGGGTAAAACATGGGAAAAGCTTGGTATGTTTGGAGGCAATTTAAAAACCCACTTATTAGCCGATTCAATAGGAACAAGAAATATAAACAATTACAAAAATTCCAGAATTTTAGGAATAACAGAAATGACAATTGGGCCCTTACTAATATACAAATACATATTAAATAAAAATTCTAACACAAAGAATCAATCATCGGAAGATGATATTTATAAACAAGAAATTGATGAAACAGGTTTACTCCCAATTGGAATAATTATGTTTACTACAGGAGTAATAACTTATCATTTTATTTCAAAAAAATATTTAACTAATGCTTTACACAGATTAAAAATAATACAGAATCCAAATTATGATCCTTTTCAACATTTACGCCTAAATTTTAAATTAGATAAAGTTTCAGATACTCCACAAATATCACTAGTCTTAACATTCTAATTGTTCAACATAATTTGTTCTGGTAAAAAACAATAATCTATATCGAAAATAAATAATTATGACTTGGGTAATTTTTGCATTTCTTACAGCCATATTTCGCTCGTTAACTGATGTAGCAGGTAAATTTAGTTTAAAAAATATTGATGAATATATTGTAGCATGGTCGTTAAATTTTTTTTCTTTACCATTTCTCATTCCTTTACTTTTTTTTATTGATATTCCTTCGGTATCATCCGGATTTTGGATAGCTTTGCTTATTAGTGGCATCTTAAATGTTGTTGCTGTAATTCTTTACATGAGAGCAATAAAACTTTCAGATCTCTCACTAAGCATACCAATGATAACATTTACTCCGCTATTTTTACTTATAACATCACCAATAATTATTGGAGAATTTCCAAATATTTATGGAATATTTGGGATTTTACTTATTGTATTTGGCTCATATATTTTAAATATAAAAGAAAGAAAAAAGGGATTATTAGCTCCTTTCAAAGCATTAATAAAAAACAAAGGGCCTAAGCTAATGCTAATTGTTGCATTTATTTGGAGTATTACATCGAATTTCGATAAAATTGGAATTCAAAATTCGTCAGCTATATTTTGGTGTGTTTCGATAAATATTTTTATAACTATAATAATTACTCCAATAATATTTTTACGATCGAAGAATAATATTAAACAAATAAGTAATAATTTTAAGCCTTTATTTACAATTGGTTTTACAAATGCTGTTATGATATTATGTCATATGATAGCTATTAGTTTAACATTAGTTGCATATGTTATATCGATAAAACGAGCCAGTGCAATAATTAGTGTACTTTTGGGAAGTATTTTTTTCAAAGAAAAAAATCTAAAATCGAGACTTTTAGGTTCTCTAATAATGATAATGGGAGTATTATTAATTACTCTATTTTAAATATATTAAAAACGAATTATATGTTTGATAAAAATTTATTTTTAAATCTTGTAAAAGAAAGACAAAGCGACAGAGTATATCTAGACAAAGATATTGAACCTGAAAAGATAGAACGCTGCATCGAGGCAGCTAGGCTTGCCCCTTCTGCCAGTAATGCTCAACCATGGAAATTTATTGTAGTTAACAAACCCGAATTAAAAAATAAAATTGCTGATGCAACAGCAAATCGAGTAATAGGAATTAATCATTTTACAAAACAAGCCCCTGTGCATATAGTTATTGTAAAAGAAAATGCTAATTTTAATTCAAAGTTTGGAGCTACTTTTAAAAGAAAAAATTTCCCTCTTATAGATATTGGCATTGCTGCCGAGCACATATGCTTACAAGCAACATCTGAAGGACTCGGAACATGTATTCTTGGATGGTTTCACGAAAAGAAAGTAAAAAAACTTCTTAACATACCTCGAAACAAAAGAGTAATGCTAATAATAACTATTGGATATCCTAAAAAAGAAAAAAACAGAAAGAAAATAAGAAAAGATTACGCCGAAACAGTTAGCTATAATAAATACTAATGTATTGAATAATTAAAGCTTTATAAATAAAATAAATACAAAAATATTTTTTATAAAATAAGGCTGTACAAAAAGTAAAGTTTCAATTTATTTATGTCATATTGAGCTTGTCGAAATATCTCATTTTTAAACTAACAGATTAACTTCGTTGAACTCGGTTCACTCGGTTCTTCGGCTTCGCTCAAGATGAGAATAATTTGTCCTTTTTGTACAACTTCGTCTTTTAATAATTATTTAGAAAAATTTAATCCCACTTTCGAATACACATCAAAAAGCACGAGTTCTTCGTTTTCCCAACAAAGTTCCTTTGCTGCAATTTTTGTATTTTCTTTCCAATTATTATATCGTTTTTCTAATTCAAAAATCTCGTTAATTTTTTTTGCAAGCATCTCAGGATTTAAATGATTATACACCGTTCCAACATCGTATTTATTTACAATTCTTTGCATCTCGGGGAAAGGAGATATTAAAACAGGAACACCTGCTTGAATATAATCGAATAATTTATTTGGTAAAGCATAATAATAGTTAAGTCCGAGATTTTCTTCAAGAGCAATCCCAACATCAGCATTTACAGTATATTTCATCAATTCTTGAAATGGAATTTTTCCAAGAAATATTACTTTATTTTCTAATTTTTGTTCTTTTACTCTAGTTTTCAATAAATCTGAAATATCGCCATCGCCAATAATTTGCAATTTACAATTTTCTATATATTTCATTGAATCAATCATTTCTTCTAATCCTCTTCCAATATTTAAAGATCCTTGATACAAAATTATTTTTTCATTTTCGTTTTGTACTTTTCTTATATTTTTTTTGTCTAAATAATATGGAACATTTCTAACAACTTTCATGTCTATATTATACAAATCATTATATGTCGATGCTATTTCGTTAGATACAGTATAAGAATAATTTATTTTTGGAAGAATAATTTTTTCGATAATTAACCATACTTTTTTTGGGAATTTTCTATTAACTAATTCTGGTACTTCGGTATAATACTCATGACTATCGTAAACAAGAGATTTTCTTCTAATTCGAGAAACAAGATAATTTGCCGGCAAAGAATCTAAATCATTAGCAACTAAAACATCAAGTTTCTTAAACAATAAATATAAAAATAATCGGATATTATATTCTGCATAGAAACAAAATCCTTGAGTAAATAAAAACTTTATTCTTTTAATATTATAATCTCTCTTATCAACAGATAAACTATTTTTCAATTTTCGTCCAACAAGGGTAACATCTGCTCCCGATTTCAACAAAGAAACAGCAATTTTATGTACACGCTGATCTGTTACCAAATCGTTTGTTACGGATAAATATATCTTTTTCACGATAATTAATTTACTATTTTACAAAACGCTAAAATAACAAATAATACTAAATTTCAATTATCAATACTTATCTTTGTAAAGAAAGAAAAATAATATGCTAAAAATACAAGAAAACTTCTCGTTAAAAGACTATAACAGTTTTAATATTAATGCAAAGTGTAAATTCTTTGCAAAATGTGTTAACATTAATCAAATTAAAGAATTATTGAATAATGAAGAATTCAAGAACGAAAGAAAATTAATTTTAGGAGGAGGAAACAATATATTATTTACTAAAGATTTTAACGGCATAGTTATTAAGCCCGAAATTAAAGGAATATCAATTATTAAAGAAACCAGTAATAATATTTTTATAAAAGCAAATGCAGGAGAAGATTGGGACGAATTTGTTGATTATTGTGTAAAAAATAATTGGGGAGGGATTGAGAATCTTTCTTTAATTCCCGGAAAGGTAGGAACATCGCCAATACAAAATATCGGGGCCTATGGAGTAGAAGTTAAAGATGTTATTGAGAAAATAGAAACAATAAATATAAACAATTGCGAGATTACAACTTATAACAACGAACAATGTAAATTTGCTTATCGAAACAGTATTTTTAAATATGAACTTAAAGGAAAAGTTATTATCACGTCAGTAATATTTAAGTTATCAAAAAATCCATCATATAAAGTTCATTATGGAAATCTTAATTTAGAATTAGAAAAATATTCCGAATTATCGCTATCGACAATTCGTAAAGCAATAATAGATATAAGAAACAACAAACTTCCTGATCCCGAGAAGATTGGAAATGCCGGAAGTTTTTTTAAGAATCCATACATCTCGAGTAAAAAAGCCACAGAGTTAAAAAAATATCATTCTAACATTCCTATATATCCACTTCCAAATGGCGAAGTAAAAATTCCTGCCGGTTGGCTAATAGAGAATACAGGATGGAAAGGATACAAAGACAATAATATTGGAGTACACAAAAACCAAGCCCTAGTACTAGTAAATTATGGAAGAGCTAAAGGAAACGACATTTACGAACTTGCATGCAAAATTCAAGAATCGGTAAATAAGAAATTTAATATCTTACTTACAATGGAAGTAAATATTATTTAACCCATTATTTCCAAATTCGTTTTTTATTTAAAGCACGTCGGTATGCTCTAGCATTTCTATTATGTTCGTTTAGGTTTTTTGCAAAATTATGGTAACCCGAGAAATCATCTTTTGCACAAAAATACAAGTATTTATGATGCTCATAATTCAAAACGGCATCAATAGCTGCAATCGATGGAATACTAATTGGGCCAGGAGGTAATCCATAATGTTTATATGTATTATATGGCGATTCAACTTTTAGATGTTTCGTTAAGACTCTTTTTATTGAAAAATCACCAACTGCAAATTTTATTGTAGGATCGGCTTGCAAAGGTATCCGACGTTGCAATCGGTTAATATATACACCGGCAATTCTCGGCATTTCGTCATTTTTCCATGTTTCTTCGTCAACAATAGATGCGATAGTAATAACTTCTTGAGGAGATAAATTATTATTCTTGGCTTGTTCTAATCGTTTTGGATTCCAAAATTTTAAATATTCTTTATACATACGATTAATAAAAGCTTTTGCAGATGTATTCCACCAGAATTCATATGTATTAGGAATAAATATGCAAGAAAAAGTGTTTTTATTAAATCCTAAATCTTTAACATAATCGTTATTCAGCATTAATTTTATTATTTCAGACGAGTCGGCTTCTATTTGTTTTCCGACACAACCTGCAAGCTCTTCGACAGTTCTAATATTATTAAATATTAATTTTAATGGTTTTTGCTCACCTTTTCTTAAGAGATTAATTAAATCATTATTATTCATCCCTTTAGTCAACAAATACCTTCCGGGATAAATATGTGCAGCATAATTTTTCTTTTCTGCTAACCAAATAAATGATTTTGTATTACTTAAATAATTTTTCTTTTTTAGAATTACAATAACCGAATCAATATTTGAATTAGTAGGAATATATAAATATCTTGTTTTTTCAATATCAGAAACAACATTAGGCTCATAAATCTTTTGATAATAATTATATCCAACTGTTAATGCTATTAAAAGCAAAGAACTCCCAACAATTAAAACGTATTTATATATATATCGAATATTATGCATTAAGCTAGTATTTTATTATTTTTAATTAAATCGTATAACAGTAAAAAAAAAAAATTACTTTTATACCCAAAAAGCAAATTAATAGAATGCAAAAATATATTTTAATTAAAAAAAATACAATTATTTTACTAATTCTTTAAAATAACAACTTTCTTTCATTTTTTTTCATTCTATAAAGGGTATTTAATAAATTAATTGTAAATTAGTGTTTGATTATATACAGAATTAAATTTTAGGTAACAATATGAGGGATTTAATTATAAAAGAAACTGAAAAAACGCCTTCTGTTTCACTTAGTACAAAGGGCATTTTAAAAATCGAAGGAAGATCAATTCCCGAGGATGCGGCTTCATTCTTTGAGCCATTACTTAATTGGACAAATGAATTTTCTTCTGAAAATATGAGGTTTGATATAAAATTAGAATATTTTAATACAAGCTCGTCAAAATTCATCCTAGAAATGCTTAGGATAATAGAAAAAAATCCGAATAGAAAAGATGTTGTGGTTAATTGGTTTTACGAAGAAGGCGACCTAGACGTTCTTGAGTCGGGGCAATATTTCGAATCGATTATTGGATTACCTTTTAAATATATTGAATACGAAGAACTATAATATTCTTATATATTAATCGATATATAAATTTGGAAACCAATAATTAACACTCTTATAATTCTAAATATTTTTGTACTATAATATATTTTCAATTCTTATATTTCATAACATTAATTAGTATTACTATAATTACTATATAAATAAAAGTAATACTAATTAATAAAAAATATTAGCTGCTTAACAAGTATAGTTTGCTCTTCTCTGAATTAATTAACTATGGATAATAAAATTGAAATACTTCTTCTTATCGAAGATTTGCTGTTTGCAGAAGAAGTAAAAAATCTTTTCACACAAGATACTTTTACTGTAAACATTTTTACCGATGGGAAAAAAGCTCTTACATATATACTTACAAAAAAAGATGAAAATCTTTTACTAATAATTAATAATCAACTACCTTCTATTACCGGTTTTGAGATTATTAGCAAGCTACGTAAGAAACAAATAAATTACCCCTGCATTTTTCTTACCGATAATATTCTAATTGAACAAACAATAGATGCAATTAGCATAAAAACAATAAGTTATTTATCGCAAAACTACACTCTTTCTAAAGAATTAATTCCAAAAGTTTTTGAAATATATCAATTATCGAAAAACACTACTAAACAAAATCAATTACTTTTTAATAAAAAACAAGATATAGAAACATCGCTTTCTATTCTGTCATCATTTTCTGATTATATATTAACAATTAATCTAGATGGATTTTATACAAAAGTTTATTCCCCCAACAATAAAAACGTACTAGAAATAAACCCCGATACTATTATAAACCAGCATTATTCGAAAATATTATTTAATAAACCTTTTACAAATAAATTAAGTAAAGCCATTGATATTCTAGGGTACTCAGATGAAGAGCAAGAATTTGATTTTTCTATTAATAATACAAGAGGAAAGATTCACTTAACAACAAAAATATTGCATCTTAAAAAAGAAAATAATACTAATACAGGTTTTTTAATAATAATTAGAGACATAACACAATGTTATGAAACAAAAGACCAATTAAAAACCAAGTTATCAGAATATGAAAAAAGACTACTAGAACAAGAAAAAGATATTGATTTTTTTGTAAAGCAAGGAGACATAACGACTAAGCAAAGAACAAAAATGCAAAAAGAAAGAGATGTTTTAGCAATAGAAAAAATCGAAATGCTTCATAAAAAGAAAGTGATGGAAGAAGATCTTAATTTTATTATGAAGCAAGGCGACAAAATTGCCGAGCAAAAGGTAAAAATGAAAAAACAAAGAGACCTTGTTACCGAACAGAAAACAAAAATTACTAATAGTATAATATATGCCAAAAGAATACAATCGGCTGTTCTCCCTCCAAACAAATTTGTTCAACACTTATTAAGCGAACATTTTATTTTATATAAGCCTAAAGATATTGTTAGTGGCGATTTTTATTGGATAAAACAAATCAACAAAAAAACACTTATTGCAGCTGCCGATTGCACAGGGCATGGAGTTCCGGGGGCATTAATGAGCATGTTAGGGATAACATTTTTAAACGAAATAACTAATAAAAACCAAAATCTAACAGCTGGCGAAATTCTTAACGAATTAAGGGGACATATTATCAGTTCACTTCGTCAAACAGGAAAAGTTGGAGAAAGTCGCGATGGAATGGATATTGCTATATGTATTATTGATAAGGACAATAAAGTTCTTGAATATGCCGGGGCAAATAATCCTTTATATCTAATACGCAATAACGAATTAATAACATACAAAGCCGACAGAATGCCAATAGGCATGCATAGAAAAGCAAAAGACACATTTACTAATCATTCTATTGATTTAAAAAAAGATGATAGAATATATATTTTCTCCGATGGATATGTAGATCAATTTGGCGGTGATGATGGCAGAAAATACTTATCAAAGAACTTCAAACAAATACTTCTCGATAATCATCAGAAATCTTTTCCTGAACAAAAAAGAATTCTTGAAGATAATTTTGAATCATGGAAAGGAAATCGGAAACAACTTGATGATTTACTTGTTATTGGATTTAAAATATCGTTCCAACAATATTTCAGAAAAACTTTTGCAGATTACAACTGGGAAAACAAAGTTATTCTTATTGCCGAAGATGATTCTAGTAATTATTTGTTACTAGAAAAGGCCTTTACAAAAACAAAGGCAAAACTAATTCATGCAAAAGACGGAAAAGAAGCTGTGGATATTTTTAAATCAACCGAAAAAATAGATATTATTCTCATGGATATTAGAATGCCTAGAATGGATGGTATTGAGGCTACTCAATTAATAAAACATCACAATCCCGATATTCCAATAATTGTTCAAACGGCTTTTACTATGTCAAGCGAAAAAGAAAAAAGTTTTAAAGCAGGTTGCGACGATTATATCTCGAAACCATTAAATATGAAAGAACTATTTGCTACTATTAGTAAATATATTGATATTGCTTTTCCAAACGACTAATAACTTTAACAGTTAAAAAAACAAGGAGATTTAAAAAGTCCAAATTGTTGTCATCCTGAACGAAGTCGAAAAATTGAGTAAAACGAGCTAACGAAGTTAATCTATTAGTTTAAAAGTGAGATATTTCGACAAGCTCAACATGACATAAATAGCTTGAAACTTTGCTTTTTTTTTAATCCCCTTGTTTTTTTATTATGTCTTAAATAGTTTCAATAATTTTAAAATTCTTTATTTCAATAACTGCAAAGCATTTTTTATTCTTATTAATGCTTCTCTCAACCTGTCATCTGATGCAGCATATGATAGTCTAATATAATCGGGAGAACCAAAAGCACTTCCTGATACAACAGCCACATGGGCTTTTTCTAACAAATAAAAAGACAGATCTGTTGCATCTTTAATTATTCTATCGCCATCTGATTTTCCGAAGAAAGATGATGCTTTAGGAAAAAGATAAAATGCACCTTGCGGGGTCTTTATTTCAAATCCTGGAATATCTTTTATTAAATCCATAACAAGATTTCTCCTTCTGAGAAATGCATCTTTCATTTCTTCAACTGATGTACTATCTGAGTTTAGTGCAGCAATCGACGCCATTTGAGAAATTGAAGAAGGGCCTGAAGTAGTTTGTCCTTGTACTTTATTACATGCTTTTGCAATCCACTCAGGAGCACCAATATACCCAATTCTCCAACCTGTCATAGCATATGCTTTCGATACTCCATTTACAATTATAACTTTATCTTTTATAAAATCGAACTGAGCAATACTTTCATGCTTACCAATAAAATTAATATGTTCGTATATTTCATCAGAAATTATATATATATCGTGATTGCATTCATCAATTACTTTAGCAATTGCGAACAACTCATCTTTTGAATATATGCTTCCGCTAGGATTAGACGGAGAACATAAAAACATTAATTTTGTTTTCGGAGTAATTGCTTTCTTTAATTGTTCGGGAGTAATTTTAAAATTATTTTCTATACTTGTTGGCACAACAACATTTTTTCCTTCAGCTAATTTAACCAATTCAACATAACTAACCCAATATGGTGCAGGAATAATAACTTCATCATCTTTATCAATTAATGTTAAAATAATATTGGTAAGTGAATGTTTGGCTCCATTAGAAACAATAATTTGTTCGGGAGAATAATCTAGATTATTTTCTCTTTTCAACTTATTCGAGACTGCTTTTCTTAAATCCATATAACCTGGAACGGGAGTATATGAGGTATAGTTTTCGTTAATTGCCTTAATAGCAGCATCTTTAATGTGTTGCGGTGTGTTAAAATCGGGCTGACCTACACTTAAGTTAATTATATCATTACCTTTTTCTTGTAATTCTCGACTTTTCTGACTCATAGCTAAAGTCTGCGAAACTGCTAAACTAGAAACTCTTGAAGATATTTTTTTCATATTTTGATTTATATTTTAATCAATTTATATAACTTTGATTAGCTTTATAGTTTTAAATAATTTTGCAAATATAAAAATAAATTACTGTTCTTTATGTGTTCTATAACAATTTGAAATAACATATAATACCTATACTAAGACATACATTATATACAATTAATAAAAACAATTATGGAAGACATATTTGAAATATTAAAATATACTTTACCTGCAATAATAGTACTTTTAACTTCTGTGTTTATCTTAAAAACAATAATTAGAGATAATCAAATGAATCGTAGAAACGAAATAATATCAAAAAATCATGAAATAATAACTCCTATTCGTTTACAAGCTTACGAACGTCTTAGTTTATTTCTTGAAAGAATTTCTTTAGAATCGCTTGTAATACGAACAAACAACAATAAATTAAATGTAAAACAATTACAAACAGAATTATTACGAACCATTAGAAATGAATTTAATCATAATGTATCGCAACAAATTTACATCTCGGTTCAAGCATGGGAAATAATAAAAAATGCTAAATCTAATACTATAAGAATAATTATCGACACAGCAAGCCAGCTTAAACAAGAAGCTCCGGGAATAGAATTAAAACAAAAATTAATAGAACAATTAATTGCAGAAGAAAAATCTCATACAAATATTGCTCTTAATTTTATAAAGAAAGAAATAAACCAGTTATTTTAATATTGAAATTCACAAAACTATCGTTATAGGAAAATATTTATCTATAAATTAACGTGGGATAAAATAAAAAATAATTCCGGTCGAAATATATAGTAATTTATTTGTAGGATTATTTATCTCATATTCATATCTTATTTTTTCGCTAAAATTATATCTTATTTCATCAGAACAATTATTTATTGGTCTTAAGCCCATGCTATACCTTATATCTAAAAACAAATCTATTTGCGAATTATATCTACCCTGAACTCCCCCACCCAAGCTTATTCCATAATCAATATCTGCAACATTTGATTTTATATTTTCATTAACATTATAAGTATTATCAAGGTCTTCGTATATTCCTTTTGTATTAGCCATAATTAAATAGCCTCCATATCCTCCTCCATAAATATAAAATTCGGGGTCTTGAAAAAATTGAAATTTCAAGTACACAGGCATCACTACATAATGCAAGTTTGTTTTTAATTCGTAACTTGAAAATTCGGCTCCTTTTAAATCGTAGGATATCCCACTTTGTAGCGATAATCGTTCTGAAAAATAATAATTACCAAAAATTTCAAAATTTGGAGCTTTTTTTTTATCATGCTTATCAAAAATTCCATCGCCTTTTATAGACGCCGAAGAAATACCACCCCTAATTCCAATAGTAGGAGAAAGTGAATAATTTTGAGCATTAGTACTTTCGCTCAGTAAGACGAGTAATACTAATATAACTAGGTATTTTATATTTTTAATAATTTGCAACAATATTGGTATTTTATTTAATGATTACACAATCATCTAATCTATAATTATTTATAAATTTACACAAAAATAATTAAAAAAAGCCTATTTGATTAGATTAAGCAAATAGGCTTTACAATATTGCAATTTTTATTACTTTATTAACTCTACACTACGCTTTACGAATTTTGTTAATTCTTCGCCTTTAAGCATATTATTTGCAAGCAGTGCAAGGTCTATTAGTTGTTTTACAAGCTTATTTTTATTTCCATAATTAACTAACTGTTCTTTTTCATCAGCTTCAATTTCGGAAATTCTTTTTTCAATTTCACTAAGTCTTTCTTTATCGGCAACATCTATTTCTTCTTCTTTCTTTCCTTCTTTTGCCTTTTCTAATTTTTCTTTTTCTTCGATCAAGGAATTTTTCTCGTTAATAAATCCTTTAAACTGAGTATCTAATTTTGAAGTTTTATCTTCAATAATTTTATCAATCAATCGATGATTAGTATTAACCACAAGATTATAAGTATCAGGCATTTCTCCATAAAAATTCATTCCCCCCCCACCAATAGCAGCCATATCTTTCATTCGTCGCATAAATTCCGATTGAGTAACAACAAGAGGCTCTCCATTTTTATTCATTTTTTCGAATGAAACTGTAAATGAGTTTTCTTTTGGCATTTGACTTTCAAATACATGAGTTAATTGCCTCTTCTCTTCTGAAGAAATATTTGACTCTAAACTATCATTTTTCTGAATAAGTTTCTCAGCAATATCTGCATCAACTCTAACAAATTTTGAATTTGTAAATTTTTGTTCCAGATGATTTATAAAATGAGTATCTAATTGGCCTTCCATGGTTAATACATCATAACCTTTGGCTTTTGCATTTTCTATAAAGGTATATTGTTTTTCAACGTCGGTAGAATATAGATAAACTAAATTTTTATCTTTATCGGTTTGATTTTCTTTTATTAATGTTTCATATTCGTCGAAAGTGAAACATTTATTATCAACATTCTTAAACAAGCTAAACTTTTGGGCTTTTTCATAGAATTTTTCTTCGGTTAGCATACCATAAATAATAAAAATCTTTAAATCATCCCATTTTTGTTCAAACTGTTCCCTATCGTTTTTAAATAATTCTTGAAGTTTATCTGCAACCTTTTTAGTTATGTGCTTTGAAATTTTCTTAACACTAGCATCACTCTGAAGATAACTTCTCGAAACATTAAGTGGAATATCAGGAGAATCAATTACTCCATGTAAAAGTGTTAGAAATTCAGGAACAATACCTTCCACAGAATCAGTAACAAATACTTGATTTGAATATAATTGAATTTTATTTTTTTGAACTTCTACATTATTTTTAATTTTCGGGAAATATAATATTCCTGTAAGATTAAATGGGTAATCAACATTCAAATGAATATGAAATAAACTTTCGTCAGAAAATGGATATAGTTTATTATAAAAGTTTTTATAATCTTCGTCTTTCAAATCAGCAGGCATTTTGGTCCAGATAGGATTTGTATCATTAATTATTTTATCCTTTTCTGTTTCAATCTCTTTGCCATCTTTATATTCTTTTTCTTTACCAAAAACAATTTCTACCGGTAAAAATTTACAATATTTATTTAATAATTCTTCTATCTTATTATTATTTAAAAAATCTTTTGATTCATCGTCAATGTAAAGGATAACATCGGTACCTCTATCTTCTTTTTCTACTTCTTCGACAGAAAATTCCGGACTACCATCACAAGACCATTTTACGGCTTTTGTTCCTTCTTTATATGATTTTGATACAATTTCTACTTTTTCGGAAACCATAAAAGCCGAATAGAATCCTAAACCAAATTTCCCAATTATCCCGGTTTTATCTTTAAATTTATTAACAAATTCTTCGGCACTAGAAAATGCTATTTGATTAATATATTTATCAATCTCTTCTTCTGTCATTCCTATTCCTCTATCGGAAATAGTAATAGTTTTTTTCTTCTCGTCTATATCAACTCTTACAGTCATTTTGCCAAGTTCTATATTTGCTTCGCCTATAGAAACTAACTTACTAAGTTTCTGGCTGGCATCAGTAGCATTAGCAATAAGTTCTCGCAAGAATATCTCATGATCGGAGTATAAGAACTTTTTGATTACTGGAAAAATATTTTCTGTAGTTACATTAATTTTACCTTTTTGCATTTTATTATATTATAAGATTAAACATTATATTTGTGTCTTGAGAGTCAAAGAATATGCCACAAATAACATTCTGTCATATAGTCATAATTAGGTTGTAAATTAACATAATATTACTGCTAAAATTACAGTTCTTAAATATCGGCAGGAAAAAAGAAAAATATTATTGCTAAAAGTACAGTCAAAACTAAAAACAAAATTGTATAAAATTTACTACTTCGTTTTTTATGAATAAAGTGTTTTTCACTAATTATACTAACAATATTATTCTCGATTCGTAATAATATATTTTCATTTTTTTTAATAAAAGTATAAACCCCATTATTAAAAGCTTCCGATATTGTATTAATATCGTCATCTTCTGAATACAATATTATTTCTGTATCTAAATCGAGTTTCTTAATTTGTCTTATTATTTTATTTACATCTATTGGATTTCCTTTTTTATCTAATTCAAAAGTTGGTGAAAGAAAAACTATATGAATCCCATTCTTTTTTTTTAGTTTTTCATAATAATTATTAAAAAACTTAAAAGTTGAATTAAAAGTTGAAATTATATAATTCGATGAATTATTAAATCCTGATAAGAGTTCTTCGATATACGATTCATCATAATCGACAAAATAAACATAAACTTTATTTCTTCCTAAACTTTTCATTAGTTACCAGAAATATTAATTATTGCACATTGGGTATTTTTCGTAAACACAACAACATTAGCATATCTATTTATTATTTAATAACCTGAGTTCGATATAAGGATGTCATACAAAAAGAGTATAATAGGTAAGATTTTGGATATAAAATCTGAAGTAATAATGAATTATTTCAAAGAGTTTATATTCTAAAGATTGCCTGCTATACCATTTCCCTTTGGGCTTTAGCGAGGCTCTTATATACTTCCTCGTATTTTCTTGAATTAACCCGTTAATACTGCAAAAATATGATTTGTCTATAAAAGCCTCGCTTAAAGCTGCATATATTCCTTATATCAAACTCAGGTTAATGCTTTATGTAAATATATTAAACTTTAACAACTGTTTACAAACAATTATAAATTATTTTAGATCAAATTACTGTATTTGCCTAAATAAAAAAAACTTTCTTCGAAGTTTAATTAAAAATTTAATTTTTATATTCATCAGAATGATGCATCTTTTGTTTAATGAAATCGGAACAATAGTTAATTTATACATCCACAACATTCGTGTTTTTCATTACTAATTTATACTCAGGGTTAATAAAACCTGTATATGGAGCAATCTTTAATTTCTTAAACCTAGTTAATACTTCTTTATGAATTTCTAAGTCTATTTTAATTCCATATTTTTCAATTATATTCTTGGCTAAGTCAAAATCACCTTCTGATTTCACATGTTGTATTTCTGACAATAATTCTCCGATAAGTCTTTGCAATTTACTGTAATCGTTAATTACATAATACGTTTTATTGTTTTCTATTATTTTTTCTATAATATTTTCGGGTTTCACTTTTTCGTAACACCATTGAGCAATCATTTGTCGATTGCGCATATGTGCTTGTTCTATAGATTTCCCTAATTCAATTCTTGTGATTTGAGTAAATAAACCATTTCTTATATAGATATCGTGCTGAGTTTTAGCAACATCTATATTTAGCATTAATCCCAATTCTATCATTTTGGGCTCCATCATAAAATACAAAGCAAATAAATCGGCTCTGGCTTCTTCTATTGGCGACGAATAATTTTTCAAAGCATCTGCACTAACTCCTTCTAGCAGTTGCCTGAACCATGGTCAAGACATTCGTGCAAATCGGTATGAAGATTATTAGCAATAAAACCATATTTTACATTTCTTTCTTTCTCTTGTTTAGAGTATGCAAATTAATCAACAAATCCACTCGACAACGATTCTATATGATGAGCATGTGCAATATTTTCTAGGGAAACAAATTTTTAACCATATTCTTTTCGTATCCAGTCGGCATTTGGTAAATTAATTCCTAAAGGTGCTGCAGGATAACACTCACCGCTTAATATTGCAATATTTATAACTTTAGCACTTATGCCTTTAACTACTTTCTTTCTAAATTTATTGTCGATTGGAGAATTATTTTCGAACCATTGAGCATTGTCGCTAATTATTTTTGTTCTTTTTGATGCTTCAAAGTTTTTAAAATTAACTATCGATTCACAGTTCGGCGTAGCTTTCAGCTACGTCGCAAACATAGCGAGCTTGCAGCTACTAAATAATTTAAAAAAGCAATATATCGCAAGGATATCAAATAAAGTATCAAACAGCAGCATATTATTTAACATTACAAATTGTACAATGGGTAGATATATTCACCAGAAAATTATATCGCGATATTGTAATTGATAGTTTAAAGTATTGCCAAAAGGAAAAGGGGCTGGAAATATATGCATTTGTTATTATGAGCAATCATATTCATTTATTAGTTAGAAGTGGTCAGGGAAATTTAAGTGGTACTTTACGAGATTTTAAAAGTCATACCAGTAAAGAAATTTTAAAAGCAATAATAGAAAAGAATGAAAGTAGAAGAGATTGGTTATTAATGGTTTTTAAGTATGCAGCAAACAAACACAAAAGAAATAGTACATATCAGGTATGGACACACGAGAATCATGCAGAAGAAATATATTCGAACAAATTTATTGAGCAAAAATTAGACTATATACATAATAATCCTGTAAGAGCGGGAATAGTTACAAATTCCGAAGATTATCTATATAGTAGTGCAAGAAATTATGCAAGTTTAGAAAGCGTTTTAGATGTTATTGAAGTTAGTAGAACATGGAAAACTTATTAATTACAGTAGCTAAAAGCTACAAAAAACATGCGACGTAGGCACAGCCTACGCCGAACGAAGGAAAAATCTAAGATCCTTTACTCATCGTAAAGTTGCTCTGAAAGCTTTTAATTTTGCATTAAAAGACTCTGCAGAAGCATTTGTGCTTCTATTTTAAAAGTAGCTAGCGCGCGTTTATAACGCTTGAGGCAAGCCGAAAGAAAAAGAAAAAAGTAACAAAAGTAAAAGTTGTAATGTTTTGATACATAGAAGAAATGGAAAAGATAACCAGGGCACGTGTTACAAACACGCGCCAACTAGGGTTTAAGAGTTAAGTCAAATTTTTGTTCGTAAAAGTATTATTTTACCCGTATGAATACAGGAATTCATACTTTATAAAAATCGAATAATATTAATATAATGATACATTTGTTCAAATTGTTTTTCTAATATTAATAAATATATAAAATAAAAAAATTATGAATAAAAAATTACTCATTTTTGATTTGTTTAAAATAATAACATTAATATTTGTTTTATTTTTAGGAATAAATATCGGGAGTTTTGCACAAAATGTTACAATTGCCAATTATGCATCAAGTACTGCAACAGAGCGAAATAATGCTAGGTTAATTGCAACAGGCTTAGATGGGAAATTGCATGTTGTGTATTATTATAATGGTATTTATCATTCTTTTTCAGAAAATAATGGAGAAGATTGGTCTGAACCGGAGCTTATTGATGATATTGCAAGAAATCCTTCCATTGCTGTTGATTCTGACAATACTCTTCATCTTGTTTATAAATGTGGAGGAATAAATGCTTACGATATTGGGCACAAAACATATCGAAATGGTGTATGGAGCAAAACAGATACTGTTTATCATAGCGATATGGCAACAGTTATGCGCCCCTATATTATCGTTGACTCTGATGATAATTTACACTGTATATGGCAAAATTCAAGCGGTGAAGAATATACGAACTCCGAAATATATTACAAAAAATATACTCATGGTAGTGGATGGGATAACGAAGCTGTAAATATCAGTCAAACTTTTGGTGCTTCAGAATATCCCACACTGGTAACCGATTCAGAAAATAACGTATATGCATTCTGGAAAGATTCCGGTGAAGATATTGGAAATGATAAAATGGTATTATTTAGAAAATATACTGTAGGTATTGGTTGGGACGAAAATTACACGAATGTAAGTAATACTATAGGCAATGGCAGTTATGCTACAATGGATCCCTGTGCCATAGTCGATTCCGAAGATAATGTTCATCTTGTATGGAAAGATTCGCAAACAGGCAATAGGGAGATTTTTTATAAAAAATATACTAATGGTGTTTGGGGCGATCCCTTAAATATAAGCAATACGGGAACTGCTTCAAGCCGCCCTATAGTTAGTGTTGATTATGAAGATAATTTATATGTTGTTTGGCAAGAAAAAACCGATGGGGTTTATTATGATATTGTTTACAAAAGTTTAGTTGATGGGGTTTGGTCTGATACAATAAATATTAGTAATACCGATGGAGTAGATTCGGAATTTGCAAGTATCCCTGTAAAAACAGGTGCTTATCTTCATGCTATTTGGACAGAAGGAGAAAATCCTGATTATAGTGTAATGAGTAACCGTGTTATTTTAAATGATAATAATCAACAGCCTGTAATAGAAAATAAAACATTTGCGATTGATGAGTTTAGTGCAAACGGGACCATTGTTGGCACGGTTACAGCAAGTGATCCTGATAATTGGCAGGCTTTGGCTTTTTCAATTTCTGCCGGAAATATAAACGATGCATTTATAATTGATTCATACACAGGTATAATATCGGTTGCCGATTCAGCTGCGCTGGATTATGAAACAACACCTGTATTTAATTTAACTGTAAAAGTACAGGATAACGGGGCAGGTAATTTAAACGATGAGGCTAATGTTGCTATAAATCTTAATAATACAACAGGATTTAATAATATTGAAAGTCAGGGTTTTAAAATATATCCTAATCCTGCCAGAGATTTTGTAAATATTGAAATGCAAAATACCGAAAATAAAAATACTTTGGTTGAAATAGTTAATATAAACGGACAGGTTATTTATAGTAAAACTATAAATAATAATTCCCAATTAATTAATTTGTCAGAGTATTCTCCGGGAGTATATCATATAAGGGTTAATTCTGTAATTAAAAAGTTTGTGAAAAAACTTATAATTTATTAATCTGAATTAATAGGGTTAAGAGATAAATCAAGTATTTTTATGAAACAGGGATTCAATACATAATGTTGAATCCCTGTTTTTTTGTATTTGGGACATTTCTAAAAACGTAACCAGTATTATTCGGGTTAAAATTTATTTACCAATAGGCGAGAATGCTTATATATCTCGGTTATATCATTAAAGGTATTTATGTGTTTGCCCTGTTAACCATTTAACAATTTATCTACTAACTTCTGTATCCTATCAACTGCCACTGCAACTTTAGGTATTCCACTATTCCAATTCTTAATATAGATAAATAAAGATGCAATTGGTAAACAGTTTATTGTTTTTTTTTTATTATTTTGCATTCATGTTTACTTTGAAAGATATTTTACATATAATTCCTGTTTTTCTTGCAGTATTTTTTGCTTTCCAATTATTAACATATAGAAGTGTAAAAGCTAGGGCAAATAGGGTGTTAGGTATATTTATGATTATTATTTCTTTACATCTTTTCTTTGATGTTTTTTACTATTTACATTATTACAATTTTGTGGTTTATTTCCGATATTATGTTGTAATGCCGTTAGTATTGTCAATATTTCCATTATTATTTTTATATATTAAAACCTTAACTACCGAAAAATATAGATTTACTTTTAAAGAATTTAAAAACTTTATACCATCGTTTTTTATTTTAATATTAAATATTGTTTTTTATGGTTTCTTGCTTACAAATGATGAAAAATTCAATTTTGTTGTAAATAATTATCTTTTTAATCCGACTACATGTAATTTTGCTATTAAAATTAATTTTATTTTAAAGTATATTTCAGAAGCCCTGTATTTTATTCAGCTGGTTTTTTATATTATTTTGATGGGAATTTATTTAAAAAGACATAAAAATAATATGCAAAAATATTTTTCATATAAAGAAAAAATATCATTGAATTGGATTAAGGTTTTTATAGGATTTTTTATTGGATTATCAATTTTTGACCTTCTCGAAAGTTTCTATTTTACTAAAAATTATGAACTTTGGGAAAAAGTTTGGGAATTGATAAATGGTGTAATAGGAATTCTTTATGTTGGTTTTTTGGGATATTTTGGAATAAAACAAACAGATATTTATTCAAGAGAAATTGTTTACGGCACAAAAGAAATAAATTCTATTCCATCACAAGAAATTATTAATTCATATAAAACGGAAAAAGAATCGAATCATGTAAAAAAATATGTAGCATCATCTCTTTCCAATGAACAAAAAAAAGAAATTATAACAGGGGTTGTTGAATTAATGGAAAAAGAAAAAATCTTTTTGAATAATAAACTTACAATCGATTATTTAGCTGTTAAGTTAAATACAAATAAAAAATATTTATCACAAGTAATTAACGAACTGCTTAAAAAAAATTTTTATAATCTTGTGAACGAATATCGTGTAAAAGAAGCACAAAAATTATTGCTCGATAATGAATATGCGCATTTGTCAATTGAAGGTATTGCCACTACAGTAGGGTTTAATTCTAAATCATCTTTTAATACAGCATTTAAAAAAAATTTAGGTGTTACCCCATCATATTATCAAAAATCTCAAAAAGTAGAAGTTTAATTCCGTTTTATAAAAAAACGGTATTCAGTCTAATCTTTCCGATTAATCAAGTAATCTGATTGAATATAGGTGTAAGATTAAGTTCGAATTCAGGAATCTGCACACATTCGAATGTGTACTGTATTAAAATAGGTTGTAATTTCCCAATTCTAAAAAATATCAATCTAAATTTTAATATTATGAAAAAGATTTTACCCAAACTTAATTTAAGCAAATTGCTTATTGCTTTTGCTTTTTTAATGAGCTATACGCTCGGCGTGAATGCTCAGATAATTGAAAGTTTTGAAGGAGCAACTGTTCCACCAGTCGGTTGGACAATGGAGTATGCTAATCCTACTCCTCCTTCTGGTAACTTAATGACTCATTCCTCTACTTATGCTTATGAAGGAACCCAATCTTTTAGATTTTCTTCATATTCTTCTGGTGCGCCTTATGACCAGTATCTTATTACTCCACTGGAAGATGTTACAGCAGGTTATGAACTTTCTTTCAGATATCGTAAAGGTTCTGGTACTGAAGAATTCCGTGTAGGATGGTCTTCCACAGGCACAGATGTAAGTACCGATTTTACATGGTCGGCTGATATAACTGATGCAAGTACTACTTGGCAGGAATATAGTAAATCAGATCTTCCTGTTGGTACTAAATATGTTTGTATTCATTATTTCAGTAATTATCAATATTATTTATATGTCGATACTTTTCGTTTATATAAACCTAATGATGCAACTTCAACATCCGAAGACCCAACTACCCAGGTAGCTGCCGGTAATGTTTCATCTATAGCCGATACTGAAGCTGAAGCCGTAGACGTATTCAAATTTAAAATTACCGATGCAGGCTCAGGTGATACTAAACCAACAACAGTTACACAAATTACTGTTAAGCCTCATGCCAGTAATACAGCCGACTGGACTGACCATATACAAGGGATTAAATTAAATGATGGTTCAGATATTACACTTAACAATGTTACTATTACCGATACTGAAATTGTAATAGATATTAATTCAGGTGATCTTGTAATTGATGATGGTACAAGTAAAGAAATTACAATGTCAGTTTACCTGAATACAAGTAGTATTGTTGATGGCGATATTTTACAATTTATTATCGATTATGACAATCATGGTTTTATTGCTGATATGTCGGGTTCAACATTTGCTGCGGCATTTGGAGCAACTGATATTGAAAGTAATGCCTTGACTGTTGATGTAACTGCTACAAAACTCACTTTTACAACTGAGCCTTCTGTAAGTGCTTATGTTAATACCAATTTGGATACACCACCGATTGTAACTGCTTATGATGAAAACAACAATGTAGATCTTGGTTTTACAGGAACAGTTGCTTTATCAAATTCAGGGCTTATTGCCATGACAGGTAATTCTATGTCTGCTGTTGCAGGGGTTGTCGATTTTGCTACTTTACAGTTTACAGCACCCGGCGGTCCACTTACATTAACTGCAAGCTCAGGTTCGTTAACAGAGACTGTTACTGCCGGTACAATTACCATTAATAATGCACCGGTTGTAGTTTGGTCTGAAGATTTTGAAGGAGATGTTTCTGCATGGACATTCGGAACAGCAGGACAAACCAATAAATGGGAACATGGAACTGCCGAAGCTAATGGAGGTGCTAATTCTGCTTATGTTTCAAATGATGGTGGTACAACTGCAGCTTATACTAATTCTGGTGCAGTAAGTACATCATGGCTTGAAACAACTATTGATTTGAGTACTTACTCTGAAGCATCATTATCTTTCTGGTGGAAATGTGTTGGGGAAAATAATTATGATTATGGTGAAGTTTATATAAATGACGGGGCTGACCATCTTGTAAGTGGTTCTAAAGAATTTAGAAGTCAAGCAACATGGACACAAAGAACAGGTATTGATATTAGTAGTTATGTTGGAAGTACTGTTACCTTAAAATTCAAATGGGTTAATGATAACTCTGGTGGTTCTAATCCTCCGTTTTGTATTGATGAAATAGAAATTTTTGCTCCTGCTCCTGTCAATATGACTTATGCTTCAAGCACCGTAACTCAGGATAATACCGATTTAATATTAGCAGGTAATGTAAATAACGAAATTATCGGTATTCAGGTTGTAACTAATAACCCTGCTAATCCTATAAGCCTTACTAATTTTAGTGTAAACGCAACAGGTACAACTGATATTAACGATATCGAAAATGCAATTATTTATTATACAGGTTCAAGCAATGTATTTGCAACAGATGTTGATACATTTAACTTAACTTCTGTTGCTCCTGTTGCCGGTAATTTTGATATTAGCGGAGATCAGGAACTTGTGGCAGGTACAAATTATTTCTGGTTAACTTTCGATGTTAAATCAAGCGCAAACGAAGGTAATGTTGTTGATGCAGAGTGTGTTAATATAACAGTTAATTCTGTTGTTGAAACACCGACAGTTACTGCTCCGGCAGGAACAAGAACAATAAAACAGCCTTTAACAGGTACTAAAACTATTGGTTCTGCAGGCGATTATTTAACATTTACAGATGCAATTAATGAACTTAATGCTCTGGGTATTGGTACAGGTAGTGTTATATTTAATGTAGCCGAAGGCGAAATTTTCAATGAACTTGTGCCTGTTATAACTGTTACAGGAACTGAGGAAAATCCAATAATTTTTAAAAATGCTGGAACTCCCGGAACAAATAATCCTAAAATTACAGGAACAGGAACAGGAAGTACCGATGCAGGTATTATTATTGAAGCTGTAAGTTACATTACTTTTAACGGTATTGATATCGAATGCCAGACTTCAAACGATAATAATACAAAACGCCTTGAATACGGTTACTGGTTTAAAGGTAATGCAACAAATAATAATATTACCAATTGTACTGTTGACTTAACCAAAGTTAATACATCATCAAAGGGTATATACATGAATGGTGATAATAATAATACCAACAAATTCTATAACAACACTGTTCAGGATTGTTTTTCAGGATATTATTTTACCGATACCGGTGATGCTAATGAAATTGGAACAACAGGTAGTGGTATAAGCACAATTACTGATCTTGGTGGTACCGGAAATGATGTTTATGGTATTTACATTGCAGAACAGACAGCTATGAAAATATTTAATACCAAAATATATAACCTTACTACCGACAATGATGATATATATGGTATATATTCTCGTACTTCTGATAACGTAATTGATATTTATAATAATAAAATATATGATATCAGTTATACTGCTTCATCATATAGTGCTTATGGTATTTATTTTTATGCTGTTAATACATCTAATGTATATAATAACATGATTTACAGTATTAAAGCTGAAAACTCCGATGATTTTACTATTGCTACTGCCGGTATATTTATTGGTCAACCCGGAACTCAAATAAATATGTATTTCAATACTATTTATCTTGATTATACTAGTGGTGATGCAAGTAATAAAAGTGCAGCCTTATATTTTGATTATAGCTCAAGTGCGCCAATTATCGACTTAAGAAATAATATCTTTATTAATAAAGTAGATGTTGCCGGCGGTGGAACTGCTTATGCATTTGTTTATGATAATACAGATTATTCAAAATTCGCTGCAACAACTAATAATAATTTATATTATGCAGGTACTCCGGGTGCAAATAATTTGATTTTCTACGATAAAACAAATTCTGTACAAACTCTGGCTGAATATAAAGCCTTAGTAGGTACAATAGAACAACAATCTATTACCGAGGATAATACTCCTTTTGTAAGCACTACCGGTACTTATAACCTTCATTTGAATGATGCTAATACTACTCAATGCGAAAGCAGTGGTTCTGCAATAGACGGATATATTGATGATATAGATGCAAATG
>CAZDCZ010000036.1:0-30807 GCA_964504155.1 uncultured Bacteroidales bacterium
GTTTCTCTAAAGCGGATGCAAATGTAAAAACTTTATTCTATTTATTGCAAAAATATTGAGAAAAATTCAAAAAAATCTACATTAAAATATATACGTCTGACGACTAGCCATTTAACATCTTTAGTATATTAAAATAAAATTATTATAAACTCAAAAGTAATAAATTGCACGATAGTTTAAATGTATTATTATATGTATATTATTTATTTTTTTGTTTTAATGTTTACTTATTAGACCTATATAATTTACTGAAAACTATAAAATACAGAAACAACTTTACAGGAATATATTTATTTTATTACTTTTAAGCCTTAAAAATAATACTCGTTTCTATTCAATTAAAAGTTTAAAACCTGAATTATGAATTTTTTTTATCAGAAAGTATTTGTATTTATAATATTCAGCATTATTTTATTTACTGCATGCGAAAAGGAAGTTATTAATCATCCAAATAAAAATGCAACAGAAGTATTTTATGACATTATGGAAGAATGGTATTTATGGAATAATGATATGCCATCGATCGACATTGATAATTTCAGTAGTCCGGAAGATGTTCTAGATGCTTTACGAAATAAAGAATACGACAAATGGAGTTATATTACTACTGTTGATGCTTTTACTCAGTACTTCGACGAAGGAACTTATATTGGTTATGGTTATGGTCAAAAATTTGACAAGAATGGCAATTTGCGAATATCATTTGTTTTTAATTCTTCTCCATTACGAGACTCCATGATTACGAGAGGCTGGATTGTGAGAGAGATAAATAATAAAAAAATCACTCCCGATTCTGATATTTCGGCTCTTTTAGGTCCTGATAATATTGGCATAAGCAATGATTTGCTATTTGAATCCCCAAGCGGTGATTCCTTAAATATTTCTATTGCTAAATCGTTAATAACAATGAATACTGTTATATATAAAAATGTATTTGAAATAGATTATAAGAAAATAGGACATCTTGTTTTCAAAAGTTTTATAGGTTCATCAATTGAAGAATTAGACGATGCCTTTAGCTACTTTAAAGGAGAAAATATTGACGAGCTAATTTTAGATCTAAGATATAATGGAGGTGGACGAATGGATGTTACTTTATATTTAGCAGATTTAATTATTCCTGAGGAATTCAACGGAAAAGTATTTACAAATGTTAGTCATAATAATAATAAAACATTCCAGAATTTCAGCAATACTCTTGAGTGCAAAAACAATTCAGTTCAATTACATAAACTTTACGTAATTACAAGTAACAATACAGCTTCGGCAAGTGAAGCTTTAATAAATTGTTTAGATCCATATATTGATGTTTACACTATAGGTAATGATACTTATGGGAAACCTGTTGGAATGTATGCTTTTTATACTGATATTGACGATTATGCCTATGTACCGATATGTTTTAAATTAACAAATGCTAATAATATTGGCGATTATTATGATGGTTTATCGGCAGATTCATATGTTAATGATAATCTTTCGAAAGATTTCTCTGATAAACAAGAAGATTGTTTTGCAGAAGCTATTCATCATATACAATTTGGGAATTTTAGTTCAGTAAAATCTAAACAATCGATTTTTGCGGGTAAAAAAGAAGATATATGTAATATAAAATCAGAAAGAGGAGCTTATTAATTAATATTTTCTTAAACTAATAGAGATACAGATTATTGGCACTGCAACAGGGATTGCAACGACATACTTTTTTGTAGCATGCTTAGGTTTGCTTATGCGACGGAGACGACTTTTGGAGCCCACGCACGAATTAGCAAACGTTGGCATATAAAAAAAAGATAGAGTGAAAAGCCCGGGTGTTGCCCTAATTATCAGATTTATAGTATGTATTTTTAAACATGATAGGATAATTAACACATAAAAACGTGAATAAGGAAAGAATAATTCTTGGCATTGATCCGGGAACGACAATAATGGGGTACGGAATAATTAAAATTATTGGCAAACAAGTTAGTATTATTGCGATAGGTGTTATTGAGTTAAAAAAATATTCTGATCATTATTTAAAATTAAAACGGATTTTTGAAAGAGTATCAGGATTAATTGATGAGTATCATCCTGACGAGTTAGCTATTGAGGCTCCTTTCTTTGGCAAGAATGTACAATCTATGCTTAAGTTAGGAAGGGCTCAAGGAGTTGCTATGGCAGCGGGTTTGTCTCATTCTGTTCCGATTTTTGAATATGCTCCGCGTAAAATAAAAATGTCGATAACCGGACAAGGAGGGGCATCGAAAGAACAAGTTGCCTTAATATTGCAAAAGACTCTAAAAATTGAAACTTTGCCAAAAGATTTAGATGCTACAGATGGGTTGGCTGCTGCAATGTGTCATTATTATCAGAGCAATACTCCTAAAACCGATAAGTCGTTTAACAGTTGGAAAGATTTTATTAATAAAAATCCGAATAGGGTAAAATAAAAAAGGCTTTTGTTAAAATTATGAAAGGCTTGTATTAATTTCTAATATTTTTTTATTTAAAGGCTGTGCGAATTTTTTCGGCTATATGCTGAAATTCTTCATTACTAAACTTTAGTTTTGGTGAAGAAAAACAAGCGTCGGCTTCTTTGTTTAATGGTATTAGATGAATATGAGCATGTGGCACTTCCAGACCTAATACTACAACGCCAATACGCTTACAATCGACAACTTTTTCGATTGTCTTAGCTACTCGTTTTGCAAATACAGACAAACCTTGAAGAGTTTCGTCATTCAAATCGAAAATGTAATCGGTTTCTTCCTTTGGTATCACTAGAGTATGACCTTGAGCTAGAGGATTGATATCGAGAAAAGCATAATATTTTTCATTTTCAGCAATTCTATACGATGGAATTTCTCCATTAACGATTTTTGTAAAGATTGATGTCATAATCTTATTTTTTTATAATGAAATTTCAATAATCTCAAAAGGTATTTTCCCTGACGGGACTTCTATTTCGACAATATCGCCTACTTTTTTCCCTAATAATCCTTTAGCTATAGGGGTATCGATAGACAATTTTTTTTCTTTAAGATTTGCTTCGCTTTCCGGAACAATAGTATATTCCATTATTACATTATTCTTCTTATTTTTTATTTTTATCTTATTTAAGATTTGAACACTTGATGTATTTAATTTTGATTCATCAATTATTCTAGAAGATGCAACAATATTTTTCAATTTACTGATTTTCATTTCTAATAAGCCCTGAGCTTCTTTTGCTGCGTCGTATTCTGCATTTTCAGACAGGTCGCCTTTGTCACGAGCTTCTGCTATTTGTTCGGAAATTTTTGGACGCTCAACTTTTTCTAGTTGTGCTAATTCTTTTTTTAATTTCTCTAATCCTTGTTCTGTAATGTAAGAAACTTTAGTCATTTCTCCTCCTTAATTATCTTCTGTTATATATAAATAAAAAAGAATCCCGCTTGTTCGGAACCCTTTCGCGCTGCAAAGATATAATATTTTTTTATAAAGTCATAATATCTTTAAAATCTGTCATTCTCTAATTAAATTCTTATAGTACTAGTATTCTTTTCGTGCAAGAATCTCGGAATAAATTACGGCTTGTTCTAAATCAATATTATCAATAAAATCGTTATTATATTCTGCATCAAATTCATCTACATTAGTAATATCAACTTTATTTTCTACAACTTTCTCTGCTTCATCTTTAGATTTAGTTGTTTCATTTACAATTTCTTCTTTTTTTACTTCTTCAACTTTGTTTATTTGGTAATCTTTCGATGTTTGAAAAAACTCTTCGAACAAGCTATTAGTTATTCTTGTATTACTTGAAACCTCTGGTTTATTCGAAACTTCTGATTTATTCAATGTTTCGTATTCATTATTTTGGTTACTATTATTAATTATTTGGTGTTGTTTTAGTTTTTCTTGTTTTTTTTTATTCTTATTAATTGCAGAAATAACAAAAACTCCAATAACAACAACAATATATAATATAGTACTCATACTATCGTCCATAATTAATGCTTCTTTTTATTAAAAATTTTCTTAAAGATATTACTTTTTTTTTTCTTTTGACTGTTTTTATCAAACAAACCATTTTTTGGTTTTTTTTCTATCGAAAAGAGACTTTTCGTAAAATGTTTGAGTCGAATAAAAAAACTCTCATTTTTATAAAAGCTTTTTTTATTCCATTCTTCCGACATGCTTTTATAAAGTTTCATTGTTTCTTTAGTACTTTCCGGCTGCATATTGTAATGTTTTTTTACAGCAGCATTATATTTACGTTCATATTCTTTTTTTGTTTTTTTGTTTATTTTTTCTTTTACTTGTTGTGATTTCTCGTCTTTTGTAATTTTCTTTGCATTACAATTAAAAAATACTATTGCTGTTAAAATTAAAATTATTAATTTTAACATGTTATAATATCTTTTTCTTTTAAAAAACACTGTATAATGCATAATATTCTACAAATATCAAAAATACATAATTTTTTATTATTTATATTCCTGTCACTCAGTTTTATTCGCTGTGATGACAATCCAAATCCTTTTCCATATGTTAATGTAAATATTACACTATCTATCGATACTCAACTTGGCAACATGAATGTTGGCGAACATAAGTTTATAGACAATGCCGGATATGGTGGTTTGATAATATATAGAAAATCGGAATACGAATATCAGGCATTTGATAGAGCCTGTCCTCACGATTATAAAGACAATTGCATATTAAATGATGATGAAGATTTTAATGAAATACTTATTTGTCCTTGTTGTAAATCGAAATTTTTATTAAGTCAAAGCGGCTCAGTTTTTAATGGTCCTGCTATTAAGCCTCTTCAAGAATATAATACTTACTTACAAGGGAATTTTCTAAGAATTTCAAATTAATTATTTCTATTAAACATAAAAAAATCCGATATTAATAATATCGGATTTTTTATGTTTTTTTTCTACAATTTTAATATCTATAATGCTCTGGTTTATATGGACCATCGACCGAAATTCCAATATAATCGGCCTGTTCCTGAGACAATTTAGTAAGCTTAACCCCTATTTGTTCGAGGTGCAAACGAGCAACTTCCTCGTCGAGATATTTTGGTAAACGATATACTCCAATTTCGTAATCTTTTTGCCATAATTCTATTTGAGCCAGTGTTTGGTTAGTAAATGAATTACTCATAACAAACGACGGATGTCCTGTAGCACAACCAAGGTTAACTAGTCGTCCTTCGGCAAGTAGGAATATAGAATGTCCATCGGGGAATATATATTTATCGACCTGAGGTTTAATTGTTATTTTTTCTATTCCCGATAATTCTTCAAGCTGCTTAACTTGTATTTCGTGATCGAAATGGCCAATATTACACACAATAGCCTGATCTTTCATTTTTGCCATATGTTCGGCAGTAATAACATCTTTATTTCCTGTTGTAGTAACATAAATATTACCTTCATCGAGTGCATCTTCCAAGAGTTTCACTTCGTAACCTTCCATAGAAGCTTGCAAAGCACAAATAGGATCAATTTCTGTAACAATTACTCTTGCACCATAAGCTCTCATAGACTTTGCAGAACCTTTTCCTACATCACCGTATCCACATACAACTACAACTTTACCGGCAAGCATAACATCGGTAGCTCTTTTTATTCCATCGGCAAGCGATTCGCGACAGCCATATAGATTATCGAATTTTGATTTTGTTACCGAATCGTTTACATTAAATGCCGGAAATAACAATTCGTTTCTTTCCATCATTTGATATAATCGATGTACACCTGTAGTAGTTTCTTCAGATGTTCCTTTAATTTCTTTAGACATTCTTGTCCATTTTTGAGAATCGACAGCAAGAGTTTCTTTAAGGTTTTTAAACAACTCAATTTCGTCTTTAGCTTCAAGCTTATCGTCTAAAATTGCAGGATTTTCTTCGGCTTTAGCTCCAACATGAATCATCATTGTAGCATCTCCACCATCGTCAACAATTAAATGTGGTCCTTTATTGTCGGGGAATGATAAGGCTTGATTTGCACACCACCAATATTCTTCCAGTGTTTCGCCTTTCCAAGCAAAAACAGGCACTCCGGCAACAGCAATTGCAGCAGCAGCATGATCTTGAGTAGAGAATATATTACAACTAGCCCATCTTACATCGGCACCTAACTCTACTAAAGTTTCGATTAATACAGCTGTTTGAATTGTCATATGTAAAGAGCCCATAATTCGAGCACCTTTTAAAGGTTTTTCTTTACCATACTTTTCTCGAAGAGACATTAATCCGGGCATTTCTTTCTCTGCTATTTCAATCTCTTTTCTACCAAAATCGGCAAGATTAATATCTTTTATTTTATAAGTTAAATTCTCAACCATAACACCTTATGTATTTATTAATTTTATTAGTATCTTCTTAAAAACCAGTTTGCAAAGTTAATAAAATGTTCTGAATTATTAATGTGCTTATTACTTTTGTATATAATTACATGCTTTTGAAAAAATCACGAATAGCATTTTCGTCAATAAAGAGTTGTTTTCTAAGCATTTCGACATTATAGAATTTTTTTTCGTCTCTTATTTTTTTGTAAAACTCAATACTAACATCTTTGAAATAAACATCATCATTAAAATCAAAGATGTTTACCTCAATACGTTTTTCGCTATACTCAACATTAATTGTTGGGCGATACCCAATATTTAACATCCCAAGATACTCTTTTCCTTTAACATTAACCTTAACAGCATATACCCCATCGGCAGGAATTATTTTATTATCGTTATTTAAATTAATATTGGCAGTAGGAAAACCTATTTGTCGCCCGATTTTATTACCGCTGACGACAGTTCCTGAAATAAAATAATTATATGCTAAATAATTATTTGCAATCTCAACATTCCCTTTCAACAGAGCATTGCGAATTTTGGTTGAACTTATGTTCATTTCATTTTTTTCTTTTGCTGAAAGTCGATTTATTATGAAATTATATTTTTCGGCACAGTATTCAAGTTCAGGAATTCCATCTTGCTTATTCTTGCCAAAATTATTGTCAAATCCTATTATCAATTCACTTATATTCAGTTTATCTACTAAATACTGCTTTATAAATTCGCATGAGTTTAGAGAAGCAAACTTCTTTGTAAACGGGATAATTACTAAATTATTAATTCCTATATCTGCAATCAATCTTTGTTTTTCATCAAGAGTATTTAACAATTGTAATTTATCGGCATCTTTATTTAACACATAACGAGGATGTGGCCATAAAGTAACTACTACTGATTCAATATTTTTCTCTCGTGCTATTCTGTTTAGCTCTTTTAATACGTATTTATGACCAACATGCACACCATCAAAAACTCCAATAGTAACTACCGATTTTTTTATTTTAATAGTATCTAAGTTTTTATATATCTTCACAACAATATTTTTAATGGCACAAAAATATGAAAATATTTACAATATTTATCATAGAGTGATATGCGAATTAAATACAAAAAAGTTGATGAGATATTTTATTTAAAACTTTTTTATTTCTCTTTATACTTTGAATTTTTAAACTAAAATTTTATTAAAAATTGCTTAGAAAATCAAAATAGATATTTTCTTTTATAAATTTGCATGATATTAACTATAAATTTAAGATCAAATGAAGAATTTTTTTTATTTAACTATTGCATCTATACTAATTATGTCATGCAATTCTAACAATAAGGAACAATTTACAATTAATGGAGAATTTGAAAATGGCAGAGGAAAAAAAATATATTTTGCTGAATTAACTCCAAATAAGATAAAGATTATCGATTCAACAATAATTGAAGGGAATAATAAATTTAGTTTTATCGGCAACTCCCCCGATCAAAGATTTTATTTAATAAAAACTGACGAGCAAAATTATATTACACTAATTTTAAAAAATAGCGATCGGGTAAACATAAAAGCAAACATTAAGAATTTTGCAAATTCCTATACTGTTGATGGTTCATATGATTCGAAATTAGTTCAAGAAATACATTATAATCTTAAAAACACAATTTCTGAATTAGATAAAATAGCAAAACAATTTAGAGATAGTATTGGAACTAAGAATTTTAACACTACAAAACAACTCCTCCGCGAGAAAGCTATTGATTTAAAAAATAAACACAAAGAATTTTCAATAGATATTATTTATAACAATCCCGAATCGATAGCAATGCTTACGTCTCTTTACCAGCAGATTGCTCCCAGAAGCAATCTATTCGACCCTAGTAAAGACTTAAAATATTTTGAAAAAGTAGATTCATCATTATTAGCAAATTTTCAGGATTCTGAAATTACCAAAGCTTTTCATAAACAAGTAATCGAGATTAAAAGAAGAGTAAAAGATAAACTAGCAAACGAGTCGAGATTAAGCGTTGGAATGATAGCCCCGGATATTGCATTACCGTCAACAAAGGGCGATACGATATTGCTTTCGTCGTTAATTGGCAAATATGTTTTGCTTGATTTTTGGGCATCATGGTGTCGTCCATGCAGAATTGAAAATCCTAATCTTGTAAAAAACTATGAAATATATAATTCAAAAGGATTTGAAATTTATCAAGTATCGCTCGACAAAAAAGAAAAATCGTGGAAAAATGCTATCGAAAAAGATAGTTTAAATTGGATTAATGTAAGCGACTTACAATATTGGAATTCTGCTGCAGCAAAACTTTACAACATACAAAGTATTCCAACAAATTTCCTAATTGATAAAAAAGGAGTGATAATTGCAAAAAATTTGCGAGGAGATGCTTTAGAAGTTAAACTTTCTGAATTATTTAATTAATTTAGTGCCCAATTTATTATTGAAAATTAAAAAAATACTTTTATCATAGTATAAATATAACTAAAAAAAAATGAGACAAATTGTATATATTATTTCTATTATACTTTTATTTACCGCTTGTAATTCTTCTAATAAAACGAATATTAATGGAGAAATTACAAATGCTAAAGGAGAAACTATTTATCTGAAAAAACTTCTAGTAAATGGAACGAAAGTTCTCGACTCTATTAAGCTTGGAGATTCTAAAACATTCAAGTTTAAAACAAAAAATGAAACCCCCAGTTTTTATCAAATTGCTATCAACAATAATACTTTTGTTACTCTATTGGGCAAACCCGGAGAAAAAATTAAACTTAAAATTGACAATAACAATTTTAACAATTATTCTGTAGAAGGTTCTATTGGATCGCAACAAATTAAAACACTAAATAATAGATTAAAAAATACAAAACGCAAACTTGATTCTATCACTAATTTATATCAACAAAAACAAGGCGAGACTAATTTTTCGGAAATAAGTAAAAAATTAAATTCTGAATATCAAGCAATATTAAAAACTCAAAGAGACTCATCAATATCATTTATCTTGAAAAATATAAATTCGTTTTCAAGTATTTATGCTCTATATCAAAAAATATCTGACGCCACATATGTCTTATATAAGAATCGCGATATACAATATGTTAAACTTGTTGCCGAATCATTAGAAAAAAAATATCCGCAATCGCCACATGTAAAAGCTATTGTTGCCGACAAAACAAAACTCATAAATAATTTCAATACATTAATTACCCAACAAAAGCTTAATACATATTTAAAAAATAACAAACAGGCACATAGCAATATTCTTGAAATTAAACTTCCGAATATTTATGGCGATTCTATTTCGTTAAACGATAATATTCATAACAGTTTTGTTTTGTTAAGTTTTTGGGCATCGTGGAGTTCTGAAAGTATTAAGGAAAATCTTAAATTATTAAAACTGTATAAAAAATATCATAATAAAGGGTTTGAGATATATCAAGTATCGCTCGACACAAAGAAAGAAAAATGGGAAAATGCGATTTTATTCGACGAGTTACCGTGGATAAATGTTAGCGATTTGCAAGGAAGAAACTCAATGACAACAAAAATTTATAATGTTCAAAAATTACCTACTACATTTCTAATTCGTCAAGGAGAAATAATTTCAAGAGATATTAATCTTAATCAACTAGATAAAAAACTAGCTATAGCTTTAAACTAAAATTACATTGAACACAAAAATTAAAATATATTTCGCATCTGACATTCATCTGGGTCTTCCTTCGTACGAAGAAAGTCTTGAACGAGAGAAACTTTTTGTTAAATGGCTCGACGAAATAAAGAAAGATGCTAAAGAAATATATTTATTAGGCGATATTTTTGATTTTTGGTTTGAATATAAACGAGTTATTCCTCGTGGGTTTACACGATTTCTTGGAAAAATTTGCGAGATAACCGACAGTGGTATTCCTGTTCATTTTTTTACCGGGAATCACGATATGTGGATATTCGATTATCTGCCTAAAGAAACAGGAGTAATACTCCACCGCAACCCCATTGAGAAAGAATTTAATAACAAAAAATTCTTTCTTGCTCATGGCGATGGATTAGGAACTTATGATAAAAATTACAAAATACTTAAACGTATTTTTGCTTCGAGACTTTGCCAATGGTTATTTGCTCGCATTCACCCAAATCTAGGAATGTGGATTGCTAACAAATGGTCGTTTAACAGCAGATTTTCGAAAGAAACCCCACCTTTTCAGGGAGAAGAAAAAGAATGGTTGGTTTTATTTTCGAAAGAATTATTAAAAAAGAAACATTACGATTATATAATTTTCGGTCATAGACATATTCCTATCGATATAAAATTGCAAAACAATGCTCATTATATTAATATAGGCGATTGGCTAAATCATTTTACTTACGGTGTTTTCGACGGCAATACTACCGAACTAAAATATTATAAATAAAACTATTCATGGTATTATAATAATCAAATAATTTACTAATGCGAATATCAATAATATTATTTTTTATTTCGTCTTTTATTCTTTCGGTATCGTGCGAAGACGATAACTGTAGAACATCTACCGACACACGAATAAAAACAATATTTTATATAGACGACGAAACCTCTGTTGAAGACGATGTATTAAGCTCTTTGGTTGTTTATTCGACATTGTGGAACGATAGTATATATTATAGCAAAGAAGGAATAAGTAATTCGTTAAAATTTCAATTATCGCCAACAGAAGACATTAGCGAGATTGTATTTTCTGCATTAGGAATTAACGATACATTAACATTTTATTACAATCGGGAATTATTTTTAATATCGCCCGAATGTGGATTTATTACTAATTACAATATCGATTCTATAAATTTTACCAAGAACCAGATTGATTCTATAAAAATTATACAAACTTCTGTAAGCAATATTGATGAAGAACATATTCAAATATATTATTAGTATCTTAATTTTTGTGCCAATAATAGCATTTTCGCAAGAAAATACTGACACGCAAAAATTGAAAGAAAAAAAAGAAAAAGAAAAATTTTCTTCTATTAAGTTTGGGTACAATCTTCAAACTGCTTCCGATTTAATTTTTAAACCCGAAAGAAATTCGTATGCAGGTTTAATTGATGTTAGTTTTAATAATTTATATAGCGGAGTTTTAGAATTTGGAATTTCATCGATTAATAAAGAAAATGATTCTTACACTTACGAATCTTCAGGTTATTACGCTTCTTTAGGATTCGATTACAATATGCTTAAAAGCGATGTAAACGATTTTTTGGGTGTTGGTTTACGATTTGCTATGGCAAATTATGACTATTCGGCAAATAATATAAATATAGAATACCCACACTGGAGCGATTATACAAACAATTTTAATTGCAACAATAATATTGCTGCATGGACAGAATTTATTATTAGTATAAAAGCCGAAATTTTTAAAAACTTGTATTTCGGATGGTCGGCAAGAATAAAAATGAATTTATACCGTTCTGAACCCGATGCTTTTAGCTCGTACGACATCCCCGGATATGGCAAAAGCAAAAATAATTTTAAGCTCGGAGCTGCATATCATATCTATTTTAATTTTGGAAAATAATAATTACTGTAATCGAAACTCTATGGGTATGGTATAAGCCACTTTTATATTTTCTCCTCTTTGTTTTCCGGGAGTCCAATTGGGCGATGATTTTACTACCCTAATAGCTTCTTTATCGAATGCGGCATCTACACTTCGAACAATTTTTACATCTTTTACTTTCCCTCTTTTGTTAATAACAAAACTAACATATACTCTTCCGGAAATTCCACTCTCACTAGCCGATTCGGGATATTTAAGATTATTCTGAATATATTTTCTAAATTCATCTAATCCTTTTCCCTTAAATTTTGGCATTTCTTCAACAACATAAAACACATCTGAGTCTGAAGTTTCTTCCTCTTCAAATTCAACAATTACTTCACTTACTTCAGCATATTGCTCTTTACTCCTTTTAGCATTACTCTCCAAAATTCTGTTTCTATTTCTCGTAGTTTCGGGACTACCGGCAACAATTTCGCTTGAGGCAGCATAAGTTTGTATTTCTGCTTTTTCTTCAACAGTTTTAGTTTCTACTTTTTCATTTTCGAGCACAGCAGCAATAGCTTCCGATTCTTCATCAACTTCAACATTATCCAGACTAAGCTCATCTTCTATTTCAATATCATTATCAACAAGTTCTTCTGATATTTCTTTAGGAGCTTGTAATAATTTTACGTCTTTATCGTTTCCCTTTTTTTGTTTAACAAAACCTGCATTTATCTCATTTTTTTGTCGAGTAAGCGGAATTTTCTCTTTTGTTTGTGGAGTAATTATTTTTTCTTCTTGTAAAACAGTATCATCTAACTCCATTTTATCGGAAACAGCAAGTTGGCTTTTGTTACGTATTGAATCGATATAAAAGAATACGCTAAGAATTATTACTATAGAAGCTGCAGCTGAGATATACGACAATCGCAAAAACCTTTTTCTATGATTAAATAATATTGTTTTTTTCTCTTTAGTTTTCAGCGAAATTCTATTTTTTATTTCTTCAATATCTCGAGAATATTCTTTACCACTAATTATTCTTGCACCTTCAACAGCATCTGCACATAAGGGACATTCCTTAATATGTTTGTTTACAATTATCTTCTCGGAGTTGGATAAACTACCCGACAAATATTTTTGAATTGTCTCTTGATTAAGACATCCATTTGCAGAAAATAATCGATATTTACTATTGTTACTGCTCATAATCTCTGCTTAAATAATTCTTTAAATTCCTCTTCCCATTTTGGATATTGCTTTTTACTTTATTTAAACTATATCCGGTAATTTGCGACACTTCTTTATACGATTTGTCTTGCAAATACATAAGCCTAATACATTCTTGCTGTTCCTTTTTTAGCTTTTCTATTCCTTTTTCAAGATTCTTGAAATCTAATTCTTCATTATTATGATGCAAAGTATCTGAATATTCCATAAAATTTTCCGAATCATTTTTTATGGCAACTTTCATTTTTTCTGCTGTTTTTGTTTTTCTAATGCTCATAAGACAATGATTTTTTGCAACACTATAAATCCAAGACTTAAAATTATCTATCTCGTGCTTTTTTATTACATCAAACAAATTTTCGAAAATCTGCATAACAGCATCTTTACTATCATCACGATTTTTTAAATATTTTAGACATACACCATAAATAAGATGAGTATAGCGTTCGTACAATTCTCCAATATATTTCGTGTCGGAACTATACTTGTACAAATCTACCAACTCTTTATCGGAAAGTTCAGAAATATCTTTTTTATGTTTCTTATAATGTATAAACAAGCTTCACTCAATAATTAATAACAATAAAAAATATAAACAATTATACTTCTATTTTTTCAATATGACAAAATATACAAAATATAATTTCTATACAAATACTTTTTCTTTAAATGTTTACACGCCTACTAATAACACCTTTCTGCAAAAAGAACAAATTCTTAATCGCACAATATTTTAAAATCAGAAAAATCATTTATGGAATTTTTAAAGTCTTTGCATCTATTAAATAAAGGCGCAAAATATTTACAAATTAAAACCATATAATTATGAAAAAATCAAAAAAAGCAAATTTAGAAAACAAGAAAACTATTTTCTTTCAGATTGGACTTATATTCTCTCTTACTTTAGCTCTTTTAGCATTCGAATGGACCGGTTCAGCACCTGATTATAGTGCATTAAGCAATAATGCTTTTGAAGTAATAAGCTTAGAATTACCACCTGTAACTCGTCGAAAAGAACTAATACCTCCACCTCCTATAATTCCTTCTGAAAGTTTTGTTATTACAACAGTCGAAATTGATGACGACAAAGAATTCATTGTCTTTGAGACAGAAGCAACAGAAGAAACTGCAATAATAACCAATTCTTTCTTTAAGGATGATGAAAAAGAAAATGGCGAGGTTTTTATTATTGTTGAAGATATGCCGACTTTTCAAGGTGGTGATTTAACAAAATTCTGGCAATATGTACAATCAAATATACACTATCCTGAAGTTGCCAAAGAAAACGGAATACATGGAACTGTTTTCGTAAGTTTTGTAGTTAACAAAAATGGGGATGTCGAAGATATTCAAATTATGCGAAGTATAGATAAAGCTCTCGACAACGAAGTTATTCGAACAATTCGCAATGCTCCAAAATGGAAAGCAGGAGAGCAAAGAGGAAAGAAAGTAAACGTATCGTTTGCTATGAACATAAAATTCGTTCTAAACTAATATCAGCAAAAAACGCCAACTAACTATCTGAATATTATTAAAATAACTAATATTAACATTTAAAAATCATTTATCATGAAAACAATAAAACAAAATATATTATACGGACTGGTAGTTCTTATAATTACAAGCATTACATCAATATCATATGCTCAAGAGATAACACATCCCGATAAGACATTATCGCCATATTTTTTGATTGACAGTGATAATCCTGAAACAGATAAGCTTCCGTTAAAATCGACAGAAGCAAATGTTAACATAGCAGGAGTAATATCTGATGTGTTGATTACTCAGACATACAAAAACGAAGGAGATAATACTTTAGAAGCAATTTATGTTTTTCCGGCATCGACAAGAGCTGCAATTTACAGTATGAAGATGACAATAGGCGAAAGAGAAATAATTGCTGTTATTCAGGAGAAAGATAAAGCACGACAAAATTACGAACAAGCTAAAGCCGAAGGAAAAACAACATCCTTACTCGAACAACACCGACCAAATGTTTTTCAGATGAATGTTGCAAATATTTTACCCGGCGATATAATAAAAGTAGAGATGTCGTACACCGAATTATTAATCCCCGAAGATGGAATATACAAATTCGTATATCCAACAGTTGTTGGTCCAAGATATTCGGATGGCACTTCCGAAGAGTTAAAACCAGGAAATAATTGGGTTTCGAATCCATATACAAAAGAAGGGATAAAACCTTTTTACACATTTAATATATCGGTAAATATTGATGCAGGAATTCCAATTGCCGAACTAAGAAGCACATCGCATGAAATTAACATTAACTATAAATCGAAAAAATCGGCACAGATATTATTAAAAGACAATAATCAATTCGAAGGTAACAGGGATTTTATTCTTGAATATAAATTACGAGGAAACCGTATTGCATCAGGAGCTCTATTATTCGAAGGAAAAGATGAAAATTTCTTTCTTGCTATGATTCAGCCTCCCGATAATATTTCGAATAATATTATTCCTCCACGCGAATATATCTTTATTGTCGATGTGTCGGGTTCTATGCATGGTTTTCCTCTTGATATCTCGAAAGAATTACTTCGCAATTTAATTGGGAAACTACGTCACAGCGACAAATTCAATGTTTTACTTTTTGCAAGCTCATCAAGAATATTATCAGAAAAATCGCTCCCTGCAACATCAGAAAATATTAACAAAGCAATAAACTTAATAAATAATCAATCGGGAGGCGGAGGAACTCAATTGCTTCCTGCATTAAAAAGAGCTTTAGCTTTAAAAGGAACTGAAGACTATTCTCGAACATTTGTTATTGCCACAGATGGATATGTTACTGTAGAAAAAGAAGCCTTCGAATTAATACGCAATAACTTATCGCAAGCAAATTTCTTTGCCTTTGGAATTGGCTCATCTGTAAATCGACATCTAATAGAAGGCCTTGCTCATGTAGGAATGGGAGAACCATTTATCATAACTCAAGCCAACGAAGCAAAAAAAGAAGCCGAAAAATTCAGGAAATATATCTCAAACCCAACTTTAACAAACATAGATGTTAAATATTCTGGTATTGAAACATACGATATAGAACCACTAAATGTACCTGACGTACTAGCCGAACGACCAGTAATTATTTTCGGAAAATATAAAGGTAAAGCAAATGGAAATATCAAAGTGTCGGGAACTACCGGAAATAATAGCTATTCGAAAACAATAGACTTAAATAAAATAAAAGCAAATAAAAAGAATATTGCTTTAAAATATTTATGGGCACGACAGAAAATTCGTTTATTAGATGATTATAGTAATCTTAGTAATAATAACGAACACAAAGAAATGATAACATCTCTAGGTTTAAAATATAATTTACTTACTAACTATACTTCATTTATTGCTATCGATTCGGAGATAAGAAACGAAACGGGGAATATAACAACCATAAATCAAGCATTACCACTACCTAAAGGTGTAAGCAATTATGCACTTGGAAGAAGCTATACTACATCGAGACAAAAAATATATTCGAAACGTAATATAAAAGAATCGAGCCTAAATGTTGTCTGCGATCAAGTAAGTTTAACTATGGAAGATGAAGAAATATCAGAATCCCCGGCTACTAAACCTGAAAATCGTTTGTTCTATATTGTAGAAAAGATGCCAACATTTAATGGGAATAATAAATTACTCGAGAAATTTATTACGAACAATCTGAGATATCCGGATAAAGCGAGAGAATCGGGTATTGAAGGCACTGTTTATATCGAATTAGTAATAGACATTGATGGTTCTGTAATTGATATTAAAGTTCTGCGAGGAGTATTACCGGAACTCGACAATGAAGCTATCCGCTTAATAAAATTAACAAATAAAATGTGGACACCCGGAAAACAACAAGGGAAAAAGGTAAAAGTAAGAAAAGTTCTTCCAATAAAATTCACTCTAAGTTAATCATTCAAATTTAAAGGTCTGCTTAAAATCAGTAAGCAGACCTTTAAATTTTTCAGGATATATATCTTCAAACTATAAGTCTTGGTAAAATAACGCCTAATATTACTCCAGTAGAATTTGCATATATGTCGTTAATATTAAATGCTCTTCCGGGGATATACAATTGAATTGTTTCAAAAACAATTCCGGCAACAATACCCAGCAAAATAAATAATAGTGTTGATTTTTTACTAATTTTAAAATCCTTAGTCGATTTCCAATAAAAAAATAACAAGGCAAGCACAAAATATACAACAAAATGCACAAAATAATCGAAAGCAATAATATAACCCGATTTTAATTCAATCTTAAGATTAGGAGTTTGTGGAAGAGAAGATGATACTATAATTATTACTAACCACAACCAGAATATTATTTGCGAATATTTTTTATACTTTAACAATACTTTCATTATATATCTTCTTCGCTTAGTTTATATATTACATTTCTTTCTTCTAAATATTTTATAAGAAAGTTAAAATTTTTTTCTTTTTCGCCTAAAAACTCAGGCGGATTAACTCCAATTCGCTCGAAACCGGTTTCAAGCAGAAGATTTACAGCTGCTGTACAAGTATAACCCGTAGTGCGAGCCATCGAAGTAGTATTCGTTTCTATATCGTACTTATCGAACAAATTATAAACAAAACGTTTCTTTTCGCCTTCAATAACAATTCGCATTATAGTAAATTCTTCTTCGCCTTCTTTTAGTTCCCATTTCGGAAATAATAATTTCGAAGTAAGATCTATTGGTCTTATCATTTTCCCTTTAACATCAACTTCGTTATACGAAAAGAATCCACTCTCGCGCAATACTCTTAAATATTCAATACATCCCGGATAGCGTAATGTTTTCTCTATCATATTTGGAATATTACTCATTGTTTTAATTAACGAACGTAAACCATCGGAGTTCCAAGCTTCTAAAGTCCCAACTTCATTAAACTGTAAATGTTCGGGTTCCGATAAAGCTTCTCGAATAATTAATTCGCTATTCTGTACATATCGTGCAGGACGAGTATATTCTTCAATAACATCTATTGGCGAGAAAACTGCTTTATATTCGTATGGCCATTCACGCTTAACAGGCAAACCTCCAACATAACATTCGTAATTATCGACTTTTATTTTTTTATTATATCGACCTAAAATAATATTTCCCATTCCGGGAGCTACCCCACAATCGGCAATAATAGTAACATTATGTTTTTTTGCCAATTCATCTAATCCGAACAAGTCTTCCGGGAAAAAAGAAATATCTACCATATTCTTTCCTGCAAGAATAGTTTGTTTACACGAGTCGTACCCCATCCATCCGGGTAAAGCACCAACAACAATATCATAATCTTTAACTATTTCGCTTATTTTACCTTTTACGGAGAGATCTTCTTTTATTAATTTTATATCCTTATGCAATTTTAGCTTATCAAGATTTTCTTGATTAAAATCAACTGAGCTTACATCATATTTTTTTACCAAATCGATAGCGATTGCCTTACCAACTAATCCTGCACCTAAAACAATAATTTTCTTTTTCATAATTTCTGATTTTAATAGTTAAACTATTCTAATACTCAAAATAATAAAACTTCTTAATATCGTCTTTTTTTATCTCCGTAACATCTACTGTTATTCTAACTTCGTGTATTAATTTGTTTCTTTTTGTAGTAGGTAAAGCTGCTATTTTATCAACAACTTCCATCCCACTCATAACCTGACCAAAAACGGTATATTCTCCATCGAGATGATGCGCTCCGGCGCAACTCTGAATTATATAAAACTGTGTTCCGCTAGAACGTTTTTGAGGATTCTGTTGCACCCCTTTTCGTGCAGCACCAATTGCACCTCTTATATGCTTATGTTTTATTGAAGCTTCGGATGGTATAGTGCTTTGAATTATTGTTGGACTATAATTAATTGGTTTGTTACGTGTAGTAAAATCGCCTGTTTGTATCATGAAATTATTTATCACCCTATGGAAAATAATATGATTATATACACCGGCTTTTGCAAGTTTTATAAAGTTCGATTTATGTGCAGGACAATCGTCAAAAAGCAATAATTTAATATTACCATAGGAAGTATTTATTGTAATCAAAAAATCAGTCTCTTTCTCTTCAATAGTTTCTTGACAATAACTACTATTTAACGAAAATAAGATAATTGCTATTAATAACAATGTCCTTTTCATAAATTAATAGAATTTATTTTTAACCCAGAATCATACCAATAATTGTTGCAGACATTAAAGATGCTAATGTTCCTGCAAGTAAAGCTCTTAATCCTAACTGCGATAATAATACTCGTTTTTTAGGTGCCAGCGATCCTATTCCTCCAATCTGAATACCAATAGAAGCAAAATTAGCAAAACCACAAAGCATATAAGTAGACATAATAATCGATTTCTGAGAAGCAAATGCGCCGGCTTCTTTCAAATCGGCGAGACTAACATAACCAATAAATTCGGTCATAATAATCTTCTCTCCCAGCATACGACCAACAAGGGTAATATCTTCCGACGCTACACCTAATAACCACATTAAAGGAGCAAATAAATAACCTAAAATAAATTGTAATGATAATTCGTGATATTGACCATGAGTTACTCTAACAACAACTTCGTTTAAGGAAGTCCAATCTCCAATTTTTATAAAAACAAAATTAACCATTGCAATAAAAGCAATAAACACAAGTAACATTGCAGCCACATTAGCAGCTAGTTTTAATCCTTGAGTAGTACCATTAGAAATTGCATCGAGAACATTTTTGCCTATTTTATCTTGCGAAATCTCAACATTAGAATTTATTTTTTCTGTTTGAGGGACTATTATTTTAGAGATAACAACAACTCCGGGAGCAGCCATTATAGATGCTGCAAGTAAGTGTTTTGCGAAAATTAGACGCTGAACAGGATCGTCGCCACCTAAAAAGCTAATATATACAGCCAAAACACCACCGGCTAAGGTTGCCATTCCTCCAGACATAACAAGTAAAATCTCTGAACGATTCATCTTATCGATATATTCCTTAATCATTAAAGGAGATTCTGTTTGACCAAGAAAAATATTCCCTGCAACCGACAAACTTTCGGCTCCCGATAATTTTAATACTCTACTCATTACCCATGCTAATGCCCAAACTACTTTTTGAATTATTCCAAGGTAAAAAAGAACACTTGTTAAGGCCGAGAAAAATATTATGGTTGGCAATATTGTTACAGCAAAATTCATTAATGGAGCTTCAATCTCTCCGGAAGAAAATGATTTAAATAAGAACTTTGTTCCCTCATTAGTAAAGTCTAAAATCTTTACAAACATTTTTCCAACAATTTCGAAGAAAGCCTGAATAAATGGAACTTCAAGAATTCCAATAGCGACTAAAACCTGTATCAGCAATCCTATTCCTACAACTCTCCAAGAAATTGCTTTTCGGTCGGTACTAAAAACATATGCTATACCAATAAGAACCATCATTCCCAACAATCCTCGTAAAATTCCAATAAAACTTAAACCTTCTCCTAAGTCTGCATTAATAATTTTATTTCCATCGGCTAAACCATTCCCATTTGCCGTACTGTCAACTATAGTATCTTTAATAATAGAATTTTCTACAATAGTATCTTTTGTAACATTTACATCATTAGCTTTTGCAATAAAATATGTTGATGTTATGAAAAGTAGGAAAAACAAACTAGTAAAAACAATAATTTTTTTCATTTTTATCTTTTAATTTTAGGTTACTATTAGAAACTGTACATAATTTTTTTAACGACTTTTTTCGAATAATAATATAATGCCATAAAGAAATTAAAAATATAGGAAAGTTAATAATAATAGAGTAACTATTTTTTTCTTCTTTCTATTTCATCACGAATAATCGATGCTTTTTCGTAATCTTCCTTCTTAATTGCATCTTCAAGTAATTTTTCAAGCTCTTCTATGTTATACTCTGTATATCCAATAACATCTTCAACATCAGGCTTCTCTTCTTCTTTTTCTTTATCAGAGTTTAAATTATCATGTTCATCTTCGATATCAATAACTATCCCCGATTTCTGTAATATTTCTTCGGTAGAATAAATAGGACATGAAAATCTTAAAGCCAAAGCAATAGCATCAGAAGTACGAGAGTCTATTATTACATCCTTTCCTCCATTATTACAAACAAGTTTCGAATAAAATACTCCTTCTTCTAATCTATATATCATAACTTCTTTTAAAATTATTTTAAAAGAAGTCGCAAAATTCATAAATAAATCATGTGTTAATGGTCTGGGAGGTTTCAATCCTTCTAATTGTATAGCAATAGCCTGAGCTTCAAACCCTCCAATAATTATAGGGATTCTTCTTTCTCCATTTTCTTCAGTTAAAACTAATGCATAGGCTCCTGTTTGAGTCTGGCTATATGATATTCCAAGTACATTTAATTTTATCTTGCTCATAAATATTTGCTAGAATAGAAAAGAAAATTTCAGATTACCTTTACATGAAAGATAATTATAGCAATAATAATATTTTCTTCTTTAAAAAAAAAGATAAACCTTAAATTATTTTTAATTAGTATTTCTAATATAAGCCATGCTGCTCAAGCTGTTATTAACTTGTAATTAAATACATACAATAGCTTATAATTATTAAATTATAAGTATATTTTATTTATAAAACTTAAATCATAATTATTCATGTTAAAAATCATGCTATATATATTTGTTTTATACATAAATGATATAATTTTGCATTTATTATTAATCATATAATTTGTTATGACAAATAAAACAAAAGAAACAAAATTATTCAAAGAATTTCCTCCCATATCAACACAAGAATGGGAAGATAAAATAAAACAAGACCTTAAGGGTGCTGACTATGACAGAAAGCTCATATGGAAGACAATTGAAGGTTTTAATGTTAAGCCATATTATCGTTCCGAAGACTTAAAAAACCTTAAGCATCTTTCTTACTTACCCGGTGAATTCCCTTATGTAAGAGGAAACAAAACAAACAATAATAATTGGCATGTAAGACAGGATATTATTGTTACCGATATTGAAGAAGCTAATAAAAAAGCTATTGATATATTAACTAAAGGTGTCGATTCAATAGCATTTATCGTTAGAGATAAAGAAGAACTTAGATTTAACGATATTTCTACCTTATTAAAAGATATAGATTTAAATATCACTGAAATTAATTTTGTTGGTGCTATGCACGCTCAAACAATAATTAATTACATTAAAGAAAATAATTTAACTACTATCAATGGTTCTGTAGATTTCGATCCATTAGCAAAGTTAATTTCGACAGGTAATTTTTGTGCATCTGAAGACAAAGTTTTAAATCTTGCAAATGAAATCATAAAAACATCACGTGAGCTTAAAAACTTCAGAACTATTGGAGTAAATGGAGAACTATTTAACCATGCAGGAGCATCAATAGTTCAAGAATTAGCCTTTGCTCTTTCTATGGGGAATCATTATCTAGCAAATCTTTCTTCAAATAAAATTGACGAAATAGCTTCTAAAATGAAATTCACTTTTGGTATCAGCTCGAATTATTTCATGGAAATAGCAAAATTCAGAGCAGCCAGAATGTTATGGGCTAAGATAGTTGAAGCATATGGATTAGAAAATAAGGAATCGGCAAAGATGAATATCCATGCCATCACTTCTCAATGGAATCAAACAATTTTCGATCCTTATGTTAATACACTAAGAGGGACAACAGAATCGATGTCTGCTACTATTGCCGGAGTAGATTCATTATCGGTAACACCATTTAATGTTTCATTCGAAGAAGCTTCGGAATTCTCTGAGAGAATTGCTCGTAACACACAAATAATTCTAAAAGAAGAATCGTATTTCGATAAAATAGTTGACCCTGCGGGAGGTTCTTATTATATAGAAAACCTAACAAATTCTATTGCAGAGAATGCTTGGGAATTATTCAAAGAAATTGAAAATAAAAACGGATTTAGTGCTGCCTTTAAAGCCGGTATTATTCAAGAAAAAATTAAAGAAACTGCAAATAAACGTAATCTAAACATTGCTACTCGCAAAGAAATATTCCTTGGAACAAATCAATATCCTAATGCCTTAGAAAAAAAAGATAAAGACTTTGACATAAACTCTATTTTTACTGATAATAAAAAAGATGACAATACTATTGCAGAGCCACTTAACTTATATAGAGGACCTCAAGAAATAGAGCTTTTACGTTTAAAAACCGAAAAAAACAATACGACTCCAAAAGTGTTCTTATTTAATATTGGAGATATAACAATGCGTAAAGCAAGAGCAGGGTTTTCGTCAGGATTTTTTGCATGTGCAGGTTTCGATATTATTGATAATAATGGTTTCGAAACTGTTGACGAAGGTATTAAAGAAGCTAAAGAAAATAAAGCCGATATTATTGTTATCTGTAGTTCCGATGCCGAATATACTGAATTAGCACCTGAAATTTTTAATAAACTGAATAAAGAAGCAATAATTGTTGTTGCAGGTTATCCAAAAGCTATTATCGACGACTTAAAAGCTGCAGGGATTAAACACTTTATTCATGTTAAGTCAAATTTATTAGATACTTTAAGTGGATTTCAAAAAGAATTAGGAATAGAATAATATCATTAATTCTTTTTATTATATAAATTCAAAAAACAAGATATGAAACCAGATTTTAATAATATAAAATTAAACTTTCCTAAATCGGAAAACGCTTCAGTACAAGATTGGGAAAAGAAAAACAATATAAAAGAAAATTGGGAAACTCCGGAGAAAATTGCTGTTAAGAATGTTTATACAAGAGATGATCTTGATAATATGGAACATCTTAATTATGCAGCCGGATTAGCTCCCTATTTACGTGGACCTTATTCTGCAATGTATGCAATGCGTCCTTGGACAATCAGACAATATGCAGGATTTTCTACTGCAGAAGAATCAAATGCATTTTATAAAAGAAACTTAGCAGCCGGACAAAAAGGCCTTTCAATAGCTTTCGACCTTGCAACACACCGTGGATACGATTCAGATCACGAAAGAGTTGTTGGGGATGTTGGGAAAGCAGGTGTTGCTGTTGATTCGATTCTCGACATGAAAGTTCTTTTCGATCAGATTCCTTTAGACAAAATGTCGGTATCGATGACTATGAACGGTGCAGTTTTACCAATTTTAGCTTTTTATATTGTTGCAGGATTAGAGCAAGGAGTGCCATTAGAGAAATTAAGTGGTACAATTCAAAATGATATTCTTAAAGAATTTATGGTTCGTAACACATATATTTACCCACCGGAATTCTCGATGAAAATTATTGCCGATATTTTTGAATACACATCTCAAAAGATGCCAAAATTCAATTCTATCAGTATTTCGGGATATCATATGCAAGAAGCAGGTGCTACTGCCGATATTGAATTAGCATATACTCTTGCCGATGGCTTAGAATATTTAAGAGCCGGAGTAAATGCAGGTATGAATATAGATTCTTTCGCTCCACGCCTTTCATTCTTTTGGGCAATTGGAATGAATCATTTCATGGAAATTGCAAAAATGCGTGCCGGGAGAATGCTTTGGGCTAAGATTGTAAAACAATTCAACCCTAAGAATCCTAAATCTATGGCATTACGTACTCACTCGCAAACATCAGGTTGGAGTTTAACAGAACAAGATCCTTTTAACAATATTGCAAGAACATGTATTGAAGCTATGGGTGCCACATTAGGTCATACACAATCGCTACACACAAATGCTCTTGACGAAGCCATTGCATTACCTACCGATTTCTCGGCACGTATTGCTCGTAACACTCAAATATATATTCAGGAAGAAACAAATATCGTAAAATCGGCCGACCCTTGGGCAGGATCATACTATGTTGAGAAATTAACAAAAGAAATTGCCGATAAAGCATGGGAACTTATTCAAGAAGTTGAAAAACTTGGCGGTATGGCAAAAGCTATAGAAACAGGGATTCCAAAAATGAGAATTGAAGAAGCAGCAGCAAGAAAACAAGCAAGAATAGACTCTACAAAAGATACTATTGTTGGAATAAATAAATATCGTCTCGAAAAAGAAGACCCTATTGATATTCTTGATGTTGACAATACTGCTGTTCGTGAAGCTCAATTAAAAAGACTTGCAAAATTAAAAGCAGAACGAAATGAAGAAGAAGTACAAGCCTCATTAAAGAGACTCGAGGAATGTGCAAAAACAGGAAAAGGTAACTTATTAGAACTTGCTGTTGATGCAGCTCAAAAAAGAGCTTCATTAGGAGAAATTTCTTATGCCTGCGAGAAATCAGCAGGAAGATACAAAGCTGTTATCAGATCAATATCCGGAGTATATTCTTCCGAATCGAAAGGCGATAAAAATTATCAAAAAGCACGTGAGCTAACAAAGAAATTTGCCGAAAAAGAAGGCCGTCAACCAAGAATAATGATTGCCAAAATGGGACAAGATGGTCACGACCGTGGAGCAAAAGTTGTTTCAACAGGTTATGCCGATATTGGATTCGATGTAGATATTGGACCATTATTCCAAACCCCTGCAGAAGCAGCCAAGCAAGCCGTTGAAAACGACGTTCATATTTTAGGTGTTTCGTCGCTTGCGGCCGGACATAAAACACTTATTCCACAAGTAATGGAAGAACTTAAAAAACTAGGTCGCGAAGATATTATGGTTATTGCAGGAGGTGTAATTCCTACACAAGACTACCAATATTTATACGATGCAGGAGTTGTTGGGATTTTTGGTCCCGGAACAGCAATTCCGGTAGGAGCAATTAAAATGCTCGAGGTATTACTCGATAACGAATAATATATAAATTTTAAAAAGCTCCGTAAATTCGGAGCTTTTTTTTATTTATAAATTTATATTAATTATTATTTTCTGTAATTTAGTAAAAAATTTCATCTCTCTAAGCCTAATATTATGATACGTTCTTCTTTCTTTATCGGTTTTATACTTCTTATTACACCAGCAGTTTTCGGTCAAAATTATACTATTGAAAATATGAGCTGGGAGAACGATTTTAAAATCCATCTACAACTCGATAACGATTCTAATTATATTATTGATGTTAAAGAATTACATCACAGCAATACATTCCAAAATAATACAACAAATGCTTACACTTATTATCCTGTAAAACTTAATAAAGAATTCATTAAACATCTTAAAGAAAAAAGTTACGAAAGCACTACCCTACCCGACTCGTTAAATACAACAAGTAATTCGAATAAAACTTTATGGAGCGCTCTTCATAATTCAATTGGAGGAGAATGGATTCATTTTATTAATTGCTTTTTATACTCACTTGAAACTAATTATTTAAACATTACAGCTCCATTAATGAAAAGACCCGCTTCCAGATGGAAACCAAAACCAATAACAGAATCGTATAAACGAACAAGAAAATGGGAATATTATGTTCCTGTTAAGCAATCGGATGCCATAAAAGAATACGAAATAAAAAAAGCCAAAGGAGAACTTGGCAATTTAAAAGATATTCCTGATGAGTTTATTCAACTATTTTTAAATACAAGCAATAAAGAATATAAAAAGATGCAAGAAGAAAATAATACTAAAGATCTTGCAAAAATTGACATGATAAAAGTACTTCTTGGAGCAAATTACCTTGGAAAGACTCAAATAAAATACATTAAAAGCATGGTTTTGAAATCTATTACTAAATATTCGAAAAGCCAATTACCATCGATAATTATTCTCGATAATTTCGACGCTGCTGTAGCAATGAACCTAAACGAAAACGGATATAAAATTGAAAAGATAGTTTTTTCTAAGCAAAATAATCTGGATGACTCTGAAATATCCGATAGAAAAAAAGAAATAGAAAATATTATAAACCATATTAACAGTGTTAATAATAAAATGTTTCAGCAAAAGTTAAAACAACATTATAATTAAAAGTATAATTTTCTACTGATTTACAATAACCTGTGTTTGTCATATCGCACTAGAATAAAAAAATAAAAAATCCGTCAGAGAATAACTCTGACGGATTTTTATATTTTATTTATATTCGATTATACAGCAGCAAATTTTATTGCCGACGAATCCCATTTCGGAGCATTTTCTATTGCAGAAATAATTTCATCGGGAGTATTTACCGAAGTCCATATTTTTTTATGTTCTTCTCTCATAAATTTTTTATCAATCATTTTTTCGAACAATTCGAACAATGAATCATAAAAACCATCGGTATTAAGAAAAACTATTGGTTTAGTAAACAAACCTAAACGTTTTAGTGTAATAACTTCCATTGTTTCTTCAAGAGTTCCGGAACCACCGGGAAGAATAAGCACAGCATCAATATCCTCGATAAGTTTTCGTTTACGCTCGTGCATATCTTTAACAATAATTAAATCAGATATATTTTTATGTCCCCATTCAACATTCATCATAAACTCTGGGATAATCCCAATTATTTTACCTTTCTTCTCTATCACTGTATCGGCTAATGTTCCCATTAGTCCGACAGCACCACCACCATATACTGTTGTTATATTATTATCAACAAATTCGTTTGCAACTTGTTTTGTAATATTGAAATATTTTGTGTCTACTTTCTTACTAGAAGCACAAAAAACACAAACTTTCGAAATCATAAGCCTAAATTTATTTCACACAAAATTAGCTAATTAAATATATAAAAAAAAAGCCTTTCAAAATAGAAAGGCTTTTTGAAAATATCGTATAAATTATTTTATAATTTATTAACTTTTAATGCTAATTCAGATTTTAAATTTGCAGCTTTATTCTTATGAATAACATTATTCTTCGCTAATTTATCTAGCATAGATGCAATTTTTTTAAACATCTCTGTAGCTTCAGCCTTATCAGAAATATCTTTAAACCTTGTTATTGCATTACGAGTTGTTTTAGCAAAATATTTATTTTGCAATCTAACACTATCGCTATGTCTAACTCTTTTCAATGCCGACTTATGATTTGCCATAACTCTTTTCTCTTAAATATTAATAAAAATTGTAGTCCGTAGGAGAATCGAACTCCTATTACCAGGATGAAAACCTGGCGTCCTAACCGTTAGACGAACGGACCATTGTGTTTTTTCAAACTTGCCGTGCAAAAGTAAATGATTTTTTTAATCCTGCAAACTTTTCATGTAAAAAATATTCATTTTTTTTAAAAAAAATAATCCAACAAAATAAAAACCAAACACCCTATTTTATACTCTCTTGTTTTTGTGATATTTAATCACAAAAGTATTATTTTATTTCTGCAAAGATAACATAACATTCTTGCAATTATAAATTTATTGCTTAATAACCTAAGTTCGATGTAAGCTTTATCCACAGTTTCAATTAATTAATAATTTGTTTTGATAATTCGATTAAATTTAAGCCTGCATAATTACCACTACTCATTAAAAGCAGCACAATATTATTTTCGTTTATATTTAACAGAAAATCTTTTAATACATCTTTATCGGTAAATATTTTAAGCGCCATATTTTGAAAAGACTCTTTAACAAAATCTTCCGATAGTAACTCTCTTTTTTTATGTTTCAATGTTTCGGGATTGAAAAAAACAATCGGAATATCTGCATTATCGATAGTAGATTTATATTGACAAAGAAAATCACTATTTAAACTACTAAATGTGTGTAACTCGATACATGCAATAAGCTTCTTTTTAGGATATTGATTTTTAACAGCATCAACAGTAGCTTTTAATTTCGAAGGAGAATGGGCAAAATCGAAGAACACTTTCTTATTATTATTCCCGGCTAACATCTGCAAACGTTTTGCTGCTCCTTCGAATTTACTAATAGCTTCGTAAAAATCGTCATTACTAATTCCCAATTTATTACATACAAGTTTTGCTCCCGAGATATTCTGCAAATTATGATTTCCGAATACAAGCAATGGAATTTTCTTATTTTCGTTTATTAAATATGTCTTATTTTCTATTATTATAGACTTAACAACATTATATGGCACTTTATTTATTTGTGCACTCTTTTTGCCTACAATTTCTTTTAAAACATCATCGCCTTCATAATATATTAAAGTACCATTATCTTCAATCTTATCGATAAAAATATCGAACTGCTTAACATATTCTTCGAAAGTTGGGAATACATTAATATGATCCCAGGCTAACCCCGTAATTAATGCAATATTTGGTTTATATAAATGAAATTTAGGTCGTTTATCTATTGGAGACGAAAGATATTCGTCGCCTTCGAAAATTGCAATTGGCGCATCGTCGCTTAGCTTTACCATTGTCTCGAAACCCTTTAACTGAGCACCAACCATATAATCGAAATTCATATTAAAATATTTCAAAACATGCATTACCATTGATGTGATTGTTGTTTTTCCATGACTTCCACCAATAACAACTCTTTTCTTATCTTTTGTTTGCTCGTACAAATATTCAGGATACGAATATATCTTCAAACCTATTTTTCGTGCTTCAAGTAATTCAGGATTATCTTCCCGAGCGTGCATACCCAAAATTATAGCATCAATATCGCTCGAAATATTTTCTTTATTCCAACCAAAAGTTTTTGGCAATAAATCATACTTTAACAAACGAGTTTTTGATGGCTCAAAAATCTCGTCATCGGAACCGGTAACAAAATATCCTTTTTTATGAAGTGTAATTGCTAAATTATGCATAGCACTTCCACCAATAGCAATAAAATGAATTCTCATATCTTTATTTTACATATATTATTAACACTGCAAATCGATATTTTGCAGCTCTATTTTTCATTTAGGAAGATAAATATCTTATTCCAAAAATAATGTAACTTTGCAAAATATTACAAAATTCAGGCATTAAAATTCTTTATTATGAAATTATATCCTATACATATAACAAATTTCAAGATTGATGGCGGCGCTATGTTTGGCGTTGTACCCAAAGTAATTTGGCAAAGAAAATATCCTGCCGACGAAAACAATTTGTGTACATGGGCTATACGCTCGTTATTAATTAAAACAGAAGACCGAAATATTCTTATCGACACCGGATATGGGAACAAACAAAGTGAGAAATTTTTTAGTTATGTTCATTTGCACGATGGCGACGGTTTAGAAGGTGGCTTATTAAAAAGCGGAACAAAGCTCGACGATATTACCGATGTTGTACTAACTCACTTACATGCCGACCATTGTGGCGGATCGACAAAATACAATGCCGACAAAACAAAATTTGAAGCTGTATTTAAAAATGCCCGCCATTGGATTAGTAAACAACAATGGGATAGCGCTATAGCTCCAAACTTACGAGAAGCCGATGCTTTTTTAGAAGAAAATATTCTCTCTATTCAAGAAACAGGCAAAATAAATTTTATTGAAGAAAACACCGAAATAATACCCGGAGTAGAATTACGATTGTTTAACGGACATACAGCCGGACAAATAGTTCCGTTTATTAAACACAATGATAAAACAATAGTATTTGCTGCCGATCTTATTCCTTCGACAGCTCATATTCCTTTGGTTTATAATATGAGTTACGACTTATTGCCTTTAGTAACTATTAAAGAAAAGCAAGATGTATTAAAAGAAGCTATCGACAAGAATTATATACTCTTTTTTCAACACGATGCTTATAATGAATGTTGCACATTAAAAAATACTCCTAAAGGTATTAGAGAAGATAAGACATTTATTTTGAACGAATATTTGAAATAATTTATTTTTACTAATTAATTTGCTTGTACGAATTTGCAATTTGTGTAATAAAACAA
>CAZDCZ010000037.1:0-30457 GCA_964504155.1 uncultured Bacteroidales bacterium
TGACAGATATATCTTTTTTCCTTTTTAGACTTGCTAAGATTTATGCTTAATCCACCATAATTTTCTGCTGACCCATTATATTTCGTTCATCAAGATAAATATGTACTTCCTTATCTTGAATATCTAAACGAATGATTTCGAAATAATCAAAGATTTCTGAGGGAAGAATTAAGCGAATTAAATCATTAAAATAAGTGGTGTCCAATTTGAAAAATATAAGTTCTTAAAAAAAACAAAGATTATTATTTTTTATCAGATCCTCAACTTTTCAATCTGATCCTTATTTTTTGTATTTCTATGAACCAGAGATAGTTAAGAAAAAAAGGATTAGTATTTCTGCTAATCCTTTTAATTTGTGGGCCCACCTGGGCTCGAACCAGGGACCACCTGATTATGAGTCAGGTGCTCTAACCAACTGAGCTATGGGCCCTAATTATCTTTCAATAATTTCGGATTGCAATATTACGTAAATGTTGGTAATTACACAATGTTTTTAAAGAATATTTTACGTTTTTTTGTTTTTTTATTCTTGTAAGGTTCAAGTGAGTTTAATAAATGTGATTTATAATTGGTTTAGTAGATTAATTATTAAGTTTCCTGCCTTATTAATATTCTCTCCATATACAAATATTCCATCTTTATGGCCTTCTAATATAATTATACCCAAAGAATTGTCTGATGATTTAATTATCTCTTCTAATTCTTTAGCAAGAGCAGATGTCCCAAATTCAGCATTCTTAGAAGTGGTAGGATATTTATGTAAAAAATATTTCCATAAATTGTAGTTGTGAATATGAATTACTGAATTAATAGTATTATTCGATGTATAAAATACTGCGTGACTTAACGATTCTGATGATGCTTTTATCGGGCCTTCGCAATCTACAGAATTGTTGGCAATATTTGAATTAAAGACTCTGGCGTAGTGTTCTTTTTTTAATAATGATAAATTTCCTGAGGTCGAGCCGGTAATAAAAAACGACGATAAATTTGCTTCTCTTATGCTTATATTCCCAAAACCTATTCCATTGTTTAGTGCCCCAATTAAATTTAACTTATATAATTTATTACGCCATTTATTTAAATCATTAAATATTTTATCGGGAATATTTATAAATTTATTTTCCCAATGAATATCAAATTTTATATATCCTTCTAACTTATTCATTTTTTGCTAATGTTTTTGTTATATTGTTTTTATTGGCTTTACAAATTCCTTTTTCTGTAATTAATGCTGTAACATATTTTGCCGGAGTAATGTCAAAACCATAATTAAGAGCATTGCTATTTTGTGGAGTAACTAGTACTTTCGTGATTTTGTTATTGTATAATCCTTCCATATATTTTACTTCATCGCTGTTGCGTTCTTCAATTGGTATTTCTGTAATTCCATCAGAAATATCTGGGTCGATAGTAGATGTTGGTAAAGCTACATAAAAAGGAATATTATTATCAAAAGCCGCCAGTGCTTTTAAATAAGTTCCTATTTTGTTTGCTACATCGCCGGTAATAGTTGTTCTGTCGCTTCCTACAATAACCAAATCAACCATGCCTTTTTGCATTAGTAATCCGCCTGTATTATCGCTTATTATAGTGTGTGGTATATTGTTTTGTTCTAGTTCCCATGCTGTTAGTTTTCCTCCTTGGTTTCGTGGTCGGGTTTCGTCAACCCAAACATGAACATTTATACCTTTTTCTTTTGCTTTATATATTGGTGCAGTGGCAGTGCCATAATCTATACAGGCAAGCCATCCTGCGTTACAGTGTGTAAGTATATTAATGGTTTTATTGTTGTTTTTTTTATAAATGTCTTCTATTATTTTTACTCCATATTCTCCTATTTTCTTGCTTGCTAATATTTCTTTTTCTTTTAGTTTATTTGCTAATTCAAGAGCAATATTGATTTTTTCTTTGTTAGATTTTAACGAAATAATATTTCTGGTAATTAAATCAACGGCATATTCTAAATTAACAGCTGTTGGCCGTGCCGATTTTAAATACTTTGCAAATTGTATTATTTTATTATTCGATAAATTGTCTTTTGAATTCAAAATACCTAAATACATTCCATAAGCAGCTGTAACGCCAATTAATGGAGCTCCTCTAACAAGCATTTCTCTAATTGCATAAAATACATCATCAATAGTTTTTAAGTCAACAATTTTTAGTTCAAAGGGCAATGCTCGTTGATCTATTATTTGTACGATGTTGCAATTATTTTCTTTGAGCCATATTGTATGAAATTGTTTTTTGTTAATTAGCATAATAAAATTTTATATTTGTGTTTTCTAAATAAACCGTTGTGAACTTTTTATTGTAAAATTAAGTATTTTATGTCGATACAAGATACCAAAAAAATTAAAAACATAATTTTCGACCTTGGAGGAGTTATATTAAATATCGATTCGCAAAAAGCTATTAATGCCATGATAGATTTGGGATTTGATGATTTTGATAAGTCATATACTTTGGCAAAGCAAAATAAATTGTTCGATAATCTCGAGAAGGGGATTATTTCTCCCGATAATTTTAGAGACGAAATAAAACGAAATATTAAAAATCAAGTTTCCAATAATCAAATAGATGAAGCTTGGGGCAAAATGTTGTTAGATTTCCCGAAAGAAAGAATCAATTTGCTTCAAAAACTAAAAACAAAATATAGATTATTTCTTCTGAGTAATACAAATGTTATTCATTATAATATTTACGATAATGAGCTTTATAAAGGTTTCGGAATTCATTTATCCGACTTATTCGAGAAAGCTTATTATTCGCACGAAATAGGAATGCGTAAACCCGATATTAAGTGTTTTAGGTATGTTATAGATGATAGTAAATTAATGCCTAATGAAACATTATTTATCGACGATTCAATAATAAATATCGAGAGTGCTAACGAAATAGGATTAAAAACAATTCATTTCGATTTGAGTAAAAACCAGAATCTGAATATGGTATTAAGAGGATTTGAATAACCAAACAGATTTAAGATCTCTTTTAGCACGAATTTTATATAGTTCTTTTAGGGCTTCTGCTTCATTAGTAAACGATTTTATCGATATCCTAAACAGATTATTATCGAAAGAAATAATTTCTGAAGAATAGCCTTTTGTTGTTAATATTGATGCAAATTTCTTTGCATTTTTTTCAGATCTAAAACTTCCGGCTATAATATAATATTTAGTATAATTATTTTTTTTGTTTAGTGTGTCGTTCTGTTTTTCTTGATAAAACAAAGCTGCTCTTTTAATTGTGGTACTATCTAAAGTAGAGTTGATTTTTTTCTTAAGAGTGTCGTTTTTAATTAAACTGTCGGCAATAGATATTATTTCCGATGTATTTTTATTTGTCGAATTAATATTCTCTGTATTCTTCGAAAATAGTTTATTAATAGTATTATCTAAATACGATGTGTAGAAAGCAAAGTAAACAAGAATTAAAACAAGAATAACTATGGGAGATGTAATAAGGATAATGTTCTTTAGTTTATTCGTTTTTTTTGCATTATTTACAATTGGTGTTTTTATCGACGATTTTTGTATTTCGGGTTTGTCTTTTGTTATTGTGCGAAGGGTAATTTCTTGTAAACCAAATAATTCTGACGATAGATTGATGTTCTTTTCTTGTTTGAAATTAATTTTATTCTCAGAGTCAATGTAAAGAAGGCCAAGCCCTTCTAATTTTACCTCTTCTTTGTTTTTAAGTTTAAATTTTATTTCCGAAGTAAAATTATCAATTTTCTTTTGAGCATCTTTTTTTGAGCTTTCTTCTTTTTGAACAATAAAATTTAAAAGTATATCGTCATCATAATTAATATCGGGATTAAAACTAATAATTTTCGATGGTGGCAGAAATTTATTTGACAGTTTATCAATATTTGCCGATTGATGTTTTAAAATAAATTGACCAAAACCTGAAATAATTAATGTATTATTTAGTTGTAATAATTCTGATATGTATAAAGATATTTTCAAAATCATAGTTTTTATATTCTGAAACAAATATATAGAAAATATTTTGTCTGTCAATAGCTAATGGTAGTAATGATGTTTATATGACAATTAGTTTTTATAAATTAGTTTTAATAGTTTCTTTATATAAATATAAAAATATATATTTATCTGTTAAATATTTTTATCAATAGTTTATTTATAATTTATGAAAAAGACGATTTTAGTAACTGGTGGTACCGGGTATATTGGTTCGCATACTAGTGTAGAATTAATTAATGCCGGATATGATATTGTAATTATAGATAATCTTTCAAATTCTGAAAAGTTTATTCTCGACAGAATAGAAAAAATTACAGGATATAAACCAAAATTTGAACAGTTTGATTTATGTGATAAAGATAAACTATGTGAATTTTTTAAGAGATATAATAATATTTTTGCTGTTGTTCATTTTGCTGCTTACAAAGCCGTAGGAGAGTCTGTAAAAAAGCCATTAAAATATTACAGAAATAATTTATTGTCATTAATAAATTTGCTCGATGAAATGAAAAATAATAATGTAAGGAATTTGGTGTTTTCTTCATCGTGTACAGTATATGGTCAGCCCGACAAATTGCCTGTTGACGAACATGCTCCCATAAAAAAAGCAAATTCTCCTTATGGAAATACTAAACAAATTGCCGAAGAAATAATTCAGGATACAATAAATAGCGATAAAAACATAAACACAATTTCTTTACGATATTTTAATCCTATTGGGGCTCATGAATCTGCCCTTATTGGGGAATTACCTATTGGTGTTCCTAATAATTTAGTCCCATTTATTACACAAACAGCTATTGGCTTACGCGATGAGCTAAAAATTTTCGGAACCGATTATAATACCACAGATGGCTCTGCAATACGCGATTATATTAATGTTGTTGATTTAGCTAAAGCACATGTAGTGTCAATAAATAGATTAATAGAAAAGAAAAACTTAAATAATTTTGAAGTATTTAATCTTGGAACAGGAAAAGGATCATCTGTATTAGAAATGGTGAATTCTTTCGAAGATGTAACAAATATTAAGTTAAAATATAAAATTGTAAATCGTCGCCCGGGGGATGTAGAAGCTGTTTATGCCGATACAAAATATGCAAATGATATATTAGGGTGGAAAGCTGAAAAAAATTTAAAAGAAACATTATTATCGGCATGGAATTGGGAAAAGAATACAGAAAAAATAAATAGAATATTAAATTAATAAGCAATGAAATATTTATTTACTAACATTCACTATCAAGGACATGAATATAATCACGAAATTAGTTTGGAACAGACTATGAATGTTCAATGGAATTAGAAAAATATATTTTTAATTTTTAAATTATAATTAATAGAAAAATATAACCTTAAGTAATATTTATTCGAATGAAAAAAACATTATTAGTAACAGGTGGCGCAGGATTTATTGGGTCGCATGTAGTTCGGTTATTAGTAAATAAATATTCTGACTATAAAATAGTAAATCTCGATAAACTTACTTATGCCGGGAACTTAGAAAATTTAAACGATATTGAGAAATTACCAAATTACGAATTTGTAAAAGGTGATATTGTCGATAAAGATTTTATGTGTCAACTTTTCGAGAAATATAAATTCGATGGAGTAATTCATCTTGCTGCCGAGTCGCATGTCGATAGGTCTATTGCTAATCCTAATGAATTTATTAATACTAATATTGTTGGTACTATTAATTTGTTAAATGCTGCAAGAAATATTTGGAAAGATAATTTTGCCGATAAATTATTTTATCACATCTCAACCGACGAAGTGTATGGTTCTCTCGGTAACAAAGGTCTGTTTACAGAAACTACATCCTACGATCCAAGAAGCCCATATTCTGCATCAAAAGCAAGCTCCGATCATTTAGTTAGAGCATTTTATCATACTTACGGTATGCCAATAGTTATTTCTAATTGCTCGAATAATTATGGTCCTAATCAATTTCCCGAGAAACTTATACCTTTAGTAATAAATAATATTAAGAAGAATAAACAAATTCCGGTTTATGGTAAAGGAGAAAATATTCGCGATTGGTTATATGTCGAAGATCATGCTAATGCTATCGATTTAATTTTTCATAAGGGGAAACTTGGAGAAACATATAATATTGGAGGAAATAATGAATGGCAAAATATTCAACTTATTAAAAAGATGTGCGAGATATTAGATAATAAACTGAATAGAGAAAAAGGAGAATCGGAGAAACTTATTTCTTTTGTTAAAGATCGTGCCGGACACGATTTGAGATATGCTATCGATTCAACAAAAATTCAGAAAGAACTAGGATGGAAACCATCATTACAGTTTGAAGAGGGAATAGAAAAAACTATAGAATGGTATTTAGAAAACCAAGAATGGCTAAATAATATTCTTACCGGTGAATACGAGAAATATTATAAAACTCAATATGTAAACCGATGATAAATTGATATAAAAAAACTCGCAAACATAAATATTTGCGAGTTTTTTTATAAGTATATCTTTTTATTCTACCGTAACCGATTTTGCTAAATTTCGTGGTTGATCGACATTGCAATTTCGTAATACTGCAATATGATATGATAAAATTTGTAAAGGAACTACTGTTAATAATGCAGCAAGTTCTTTGTCGGCTTTTGGAACTTCCATAACATAGTCGGCCATATTTTTAATTATAGTATCTCCTTCGGTAACTACAGCAATAACAATTCCTTTTCTAGCTTTAACTTCTTGTATATTTGTTACAATTTTTTCGTACGATTCGTCTTGAGTAGCAATTACTACAACCGGCATATTTTCGTCGATTAAAGCAATTGGTCCGTGTTTCATTTCTGCTGCGGGATATCCTTCAGCATGGATATACGATATCTCTTTAAGTTTTAGTGCACCCTCTAATGCTACAGGGAAAAATGGGCCTCGACCTAAATAAAGAAAATTAGTAGCATCTTTAAATAACTTACTGATATTAAGAAAATCTTTATTTTGGGAAAGAATTTTTTCTATTTTTGCAGGGACATCATATAATTCAGAAATCAATTCTTCGTAATATTCCTGGGTAATAGTATTTCTTTTTCTTCCAAGAATCATAGCTATCATAGCAAGAACTGTAACCTGGGCAGTAAATGCTTTTGTAGAGGCTACTCCAATTTCCGGTCCGGCATGAGTGTAAACTCCTCCATCGGTCTCGCGAGGAATACTAGAACCAACAACATTACATATTCCAAGAACAAGTGCTCCGGCTCGTTTTGCAAGTTTAATAGCAGCTAAAGAGTCAGCTGTTTCTCCACTTTGACTTATTGTAAGTATAATGTCGTCTTTGTGAATAATAGGATTTCTATATCTGAATTCCGATGCATATTCTACTTCAACAGGGATTCTTGCTAGTTCCTCAATTAAATATTCTCCAACCAAACCGGCATGCCAAGAAGTTCCGCAACCAATAATAATAATTCTTTTTGCATTTATTAATTGAGGTAAGACATTATATAATCCCCCAAGTTGAATTTCTTTTTTATCAGATGATATTCTTCCACGGAAAGTGTCGAGTATTGATTTTGGTTGTTCAAATATTTCTTTCAACATAAAATGATCGTAACCATTTTTTTCAATATCTCCAATGTCAAGATCTACCTGTTGTACTTTAGGAGTAAGTTTGTCGTTCATAATGGTTTTCAGAACAAGCTCATTCTTACTTAAAATAGCAACATCGTTATCGTTTAAATATATCACACTTTTTGTGTGTTCAACGATTGGTGCTGCGTCTGATGCAAGAAAATATTCTCCTTGACCAACACCTATAACTAACGGACTACCTTTTCTTGCAGCAATAAGTTTGTCGGTCTCATTTTTGCACATTATTACTAAACCGTAAGCTCCAATAACTTTTGTTAAAGCTAAACGTACAGCTATTTCGGCACTTACTTTTCCTTTTAAATATATATATTCGATAAGATTAGCTAGAACTTCCGTATCTGTCTCAGTCTGAAATTTATATCCTCTACTTTCTAATTTCTTTTTTAAGCGATTATAATTTTCTATAATCCCGTTATGAATTAAAGTAAAATGTCCATTTTGCGAACAATGAGGATGAGCATTTATATCGTTTGGTTCTCCATGAGTAGCCCAACGTGTATGTCCAATGCCTATATTTCCCGAAGTGTCGAAATTTCTAGTGTAGTTTTCTAAATCAGAAACTTTACCTTTTTTCTTTAAAACTTTAATTTCGTTTCCCGAAAGAAGAGAAACACCGGCAGAGTCATAACCTCTATATTCAAGTCGCTTTAAACCTGAAATTAATATTGGGTATGCTTGCTTATCGCCTATATATCCTACAATTCCACACATAATTAATGACTTGTATATGTAAATTTAATTTTTGCCTTAGTGGGATCTAAGGCTACTCTATTTGGAGAAATACCATAATCTGTCATTCTTAAATATAAAGAAGAGTTTTCGTAATCCCCATTAATCAATTGCTGAAAATATAAACTTATGTTAAAAGCATAATACGATTTATCAGAATTATAATTTCCGTCAAATACATCTGAAGAATAACTTAAGTCGTTTAACGAAATTAGATTTTCATCATTGTCTAGATGATATAATAGTAAACGCGAAGGTGGTGGATAAATATCAAAATCATTATCTTTAATTACAGGCAATATTAATTCTGCTTTATTTATAGAATATTGATTGTGGCTTAAATAATTTTCAATTTCATTAAAATTAAAACGATTAGTAACCCCTCCTAATCCTTGCATATAAATTATACTGTCGGTAATTGTAGAATCGTTGTTAAGATACTCATCAATAAGAGTCGATGAGTAATTATGAGTAAAATGATTAAATCTTCCACTAGATGTTGATATATTAAATGTATAATTAAGACTATCTTTTTCCAGATTACTATAATATAAAACGACTTTAGAGTTAGGAGAAGTTAAGTCTATAGTCTTAATAGCTCCTCCATCGACATTAACTGTGTCGGTAGTACAATATATCCCTTTGAAATAATCGTAAAAATAAGCTAAACTATTAAGCATTGTATCGGCCGACATTAAATAATTTGCTGTTTCTAACGAAAGTGTTACTGTTATTAGCGTGTCTCCCGAGAATCTAGTTTCCTGACTTATTAAATCATCTTCAGAGTATAAAGTATCTATATTTGTGTCGGAATAATAAGTATCGGAATAATTTAGATCTTTATTTAATTGATATATTTTAATATTTTGATTCTTATTGTTCTCTCCACCATAAATATCCGAAACCAGCAAATATAAAATTAAAGAATCAGGTGATGCTTCTTCTCCAAAATCACACCCTAGGCTTGTGGTTTGTAGTTGTGTTACAAAATCGGCTCTTATATTTCCAAATATAGGCTCAATAATGTTCCCAAGTAATGATTTTGTGGCATATGAATTACTTGTTGGTATAGCTTCAATGTTTAACATATACGACGAAAGAGTCATTGAGGTATCGTGATTTACCTCAATTTTATCATTATCTAGTAAGTTTGTGTCTAGAAATGCTGTTTCGTTATCGCATGCAGTAAATTGAAATATTGTAAAAATAATTAAACTAAAGAGTAAATTATGTATTATCTTGTTCTTAATGTGTATTTGTGTCATATAAAAAAGTTATAAAATTTTATCGTAAAAATCAGAATATGCATCAATGTAATTATCTGCATCTTGATATTCTAATACAGGTTTTTTAGTGCTTTGTATATATTTTTCTATTTCAGGATTAATTTTATCACTTCCCATTATTACTGCATCAGAATTGTTAATTGCCAACTTGCTTATATTCAAATAATTAGGCTGTTCTAGTAGTTTGACATCGTTTTTCGAAACTCCGTTAAATAATACTTTCTTTTTAAAAGTGCTGTTAAAATCTGTTTCAAAATCGTCGTTATATACAGAATATACCATTTTTGAATTCGAAAATAATGGTTCATCGTTAAAGGCTTTCTTTAAATATAATGGCACTAATCCTGTAAACCAACCATGACAATGAACAATATCAGGAGACCATCTTAGTTTTTTTACTGTTTCGAGTACTCCACGAGCAAAAAATATTGCACGTTCATCATTATCTTCAAAACATGTGCCATTTTCGTCTTGAAAGGTGAATTTTCGCTGAAAATAATCTTCGTTATCTATAAAATACACCTGCATTCTTGCAGCTTGAATAGATGCAACTTTTATAATTAAAGGGTGATCGGTATCATCAATTATTAAATTCATTCCGGAAAGTCGTATTACCTCATGAAGCTGATTTCTTCTTTCGTTAATACAACCATACTTAGGCATAAATGTTCTAATTTCTTTTCCTTTTTCCTGTATTCCTTGAGGTAAATATCTGCCAATATTCGACATGTTTGATTCAGGCAAATATGGGGTAATTTCCTGTGAAATAAATAATATCTTTGTGTTTCCCATCTTGGAATATATTAGTTTAAACTTGTGCAAAATTAATAAAAATATTAGTAATCATCAACATTTTAATATCTCTAAGATTTAATTATTTTCCAATTTGTGATATTTTTAATGAATTTTTATTAACTGAAAATGTATTAAATTATATATTTGCAGAATTATTTACTGTTATGAATTTTTTTGAAAATATACAAGAATTGAAATCCGAACTTGCTAGTTTAGTGAGTTTAGGATATCGTATTGGTTTTGTTCCTACTATGGGAGCATTGCATGATGGACATATATCTTTGGTAAGAAAATCTCAAGAAGAAAATGAGATTACAGTAGTTAGTATTTTTGTGAATCCTACTCAATTTAACGACAAAAACGATTATATAAAATATCCAAGATTTCTATCTAAAGATATCAAGAAATTAGAGGAAATTAAATGTGATATAGTTTTTGCTCCTTTAGAAGATGTAATGTATCCCGATGATGATAAGCGAGAATTTGAATTCGATGGGCTTGATAAAGTAATGGAGGGGGAATTTCGTCCCGGGCATTTTCGTGGAGTTGCCTTAATTGTTACTAAACTTTTTGATATTGTTAACCCCGATAAAGCATATTTTGGGTCAAAAGATTTTCAACAAGTAGCAATAATTAAGCATATTGTTAAGAAAAACAATATCCCCATTGAAATTATTTCGTGTCCTATTGTTAGAGAAAAAGATGGATTAGCAATGAGCTCACGTAATCATAGATTAAATGATGAACAAAGAAAGAATGCTGCTTTAATTTCAAAATGTCTTTTCGAAATATCGGAAAAGACAAAATCATTAAGTTTACAAGAAACAAAACAGTATGTAATACGTAATATTAATGATAATCCTTTTTTAGAAGTAGAGTATTTTGATATTGTTAATGAAAAAGACTTAAATTCGCTCTCTGACTGGGATAAGGAAACGGCAATTAGATGTTGTATTGCTGTTAATGTAGGAAATGTTCGACTTATCGATAATATTAGAATTAATTTTTAAATTTACAGCAAAATTAATTTCATTAATTATGAATATTGAAGTAATAAAATCGAAATTACATAAAGTAACTGTTACTGAAGCAAATTTGCAATATGTTGGAAGTATTACAATAGACGAAGATTTATTAGATGCATCAAATATTATTGAAAATGAAAAGGTGCAAATTGTAAATATCAATAACGGCGAAAGATTGGAGACATACGTTATTAAAGGGAAAAGAGGATCGGGAGAAATATGCTTAAATGGTCCGGCAGCCAGAAAGGTTGCTGTTGGTGATGTAGTTATTATTATTTCGTATGCTTCTATGGATTTTGAAGAAGCAAAGAAATTTAAACCAACATTAGTATTCCCTGATACCGCCACAAATGAGCTTATCTAAATACCCTCTCAAAAAGATAGTATTAAAGACATTAAATTTTTTTATTTTCCTGGGATTAGGTTTATGCTTGCTCTATTTTGCTTTTAAAGGAGTGAGCTTTAGTCAGTTAATTGCTGAATTGAAGCATGTGAAATATAGTTGGGTTGTTCTTTCGTTAGTCTTTGCATTTGGAGGTTATGCCAGTCGCGCTTATAGATGGAAATTATTAATTGAACCATTGAATTACAATCCAAATATAAAAAATGTATTTTATTCTCTCTTAATTGGATTTTTTGCAAATTTTGCTTTTCCTAGAGTAGGAGAAGTTGTTCGATGTGGTTCTCTATCGAAAGCAGAGAATATTCCCATGGAGTCTTTAGTAGGAACTGTAATTATTGAAAGAACTATTGATTTTTTTTCTTTAATGATTATATTGTTTGCAATTTTTATTGCAAAAATCGATTTCTTTGGCAATTTTCTAAATCAATATGTTTTTATTCCTTTTTACGAAAAGTTAATTAGTATATTCTCTTCAGTTGGATATTTATTATTCGGTATTATTATATTTTTTACAATTGTATTTGTAACTTATCATTTTTCGAAAGAAAAAATAGCGCATTTGAATTTTATTATAAAAACAAAAAAGATATTACAAGGAGTAAAGGAAGGAGTAAAGACAGTTGCTAAAATGCGTAATATAAAAGTATTTATTTTTCATACTGTCTTCATTTGGATAATGTATTTTCTAATGACTTGGGTGGTAGTTTTTTCCCTTAAAGCAACCTCAGGTTTAGGTCCTATAGATGGATTGTTTTTACTTGTTATTGGAGGAATAGGAATGACAATGCCTGTACAAGGTGGTATTGGTGCTTTTCATTGGTTAACATCTCTTGCTCTTCTTTCTTTATATAATATTCCTAAAACCAAGGGACTTGTTTTTGCAACTATTTGCCACGAATCGCAAACAATATTAGTTGTTGTTTTAGGAAGTATTTCCATAATAATGTTGTTCATTTTTAATAAAAAAAAGAAAATAATATAATGGATAAGTTAGCATTAGTCAAATTAAAAATTATTAGTTTAGAATCAGTAAAAGACATTCTTAAACTAAATAAAAATAAAAAAGTAGTTTTTACTAATGGTTGTTTTGATATAATACATCGTGGACATATAGAATATCTTGCGTTGGCTGCTAGTTATGGCGATATTTTAATTGTTGGAGTAAATTCCGATAAATCTGTTCGTAAATTAAAAGGAAAAAATCGCCCCTTACAAGACGAATGTTCAAGATCTACAATTCTAGCCGCTCTTCAATTTGTTACTTATGTTGTTATTTTCGACGAAGATACTCCGTATAAGCTTATAAGCGAGATAAAACCAAATATTCTTATTAAAGGTAGCGATTACAAGAAAGAAGACATTGTTGGATACGATATTGTAACAAAAAATGCAGGCGAAGTTCTAACTATCGACTTTATTGATGGATATTCTACTACATCAATAATTAATAAACTGATTGAAAAATAAAAATATTTTTTTAAGCCACCATAAGATTCATTTCTTTTGCTACAGTTAATTATTCAGAAAAGAAAATGTTATAAATGTTATTTTTTGTAGATTTAAAAAATCTTATTTGTGATTATTTTCTTGTAATCTGAAATCAAAAATATTATCATGGCAAAATTAAAAACAGTTTATATATGTCAAGAATGTGGTGTAGAAGTTTCAAAATGGGTTGGTAAATGTCCATCATGTAATTCATGGAATTCTATCGTTGAACATAAGATTAGTAAATCGAATAAAACAAATAGTCTTGATAGTTTTTCCGAAAAGTCAATCCCGAGATTAATTTCAGATATAGAAATTAAAAATGAGCATAGATTATTATCCGGAATAAACGAATTTGATAGAATTATTGGTGGAGGTTTTGTTCCCGGATCTGTTATTTTAATTGGAGGAGAACCTGGAATTGGAAAATCGACTCTTGCATTGCAGATTGCACTTAAAATGCAAAATTTAAAAGTCCTATATATTTCAGGTGAAGAGAGCGATAAGCAAATAAAATTACGAGCCGATAGAGTTATTGATAATATTAAGAATAATTGTTTTATTTTAAGTGAGACATTATTAGAAAATATTATTGAAAATGCTAAGAATTTTAAACCCGATTTATTAATTATAGATTCTATTCAGACTCTGTATTCGCAGAATTTTGAATCGTCTGCAGGAACAGTATCGCAAGTTAGAGAGTGCTCTGTGGAGCTTCTTCGATTTGCTAAAGAAACATCAACCCCGGTAATTTTAATCGGACATATTAACAAAGAAGGAAATATTGCCGGACCAAAAGTCTTAGAACATATAGTAGATACTGTATTGCAATTCGAAGGAGATCAACACAATATTTTTAGAATATTACGTACAACAAAAAACAGATTTGGTTCAACTTCTGAACTTGGAATTTTCGAAATGAGAAATACAGGATTAAAAGAAATACTTAATCCCTCGGAGATACTAATTACTCAAACCGATAATAATTTGAGTGGAACTGCTATTGCCGGAACAATTAATGGAATTAGACCATTTTTAATCGAAATTCAAGCCTTAGTTAGCTCAACAGTATATAGTACTCCTCAGCGTTCATCTACAGGATTCGATAATAGACGACTTGGTATGTTATTAGCTGTGTTAGAGAAACGTGCAGGATTCAAACTTGCTCAGAAAGATGTTTTCCTTAATATTGCAGGTGGAATTAAAGTTGACGATACTGGAGTCGATTTAGCTGTAATTGCTGCCGTTTTATCTTCCAGTCTCGATTTCTCTGTTGATAAAACAATTTGTTTTTCAGGTGAAGTTGGATTAACCGGAGAAATTCGCCCGGTAAATAGAATAGAACAAAGAATTAACGAAGCCGAAAAATTAGGATTTAAGAAAATATTTATTTCAAAATATAATTCTAAAAATGTTAAATTGGCTAAATATAACATTAACATCGAGTATGTTAGTAGTGTGCGAGAATTGTTAAAGAAATTATTCAACAACTAAAAATAAATGTTAATAGATATAAAAAACCTTGAAATTGGATTTAAAAGAAATTTGAAATTCGAAAAGGTTGTTAATAACATTTCATTTTCTTTTAATAAAGGAGAAATCCTTGGTGTTGTTGGAGAATCTGGTTCCGGAAAATCATTAAGTGCATTGTCAATTCTGAAATTGTTGCCCCAAACAGCAGTAATAAACAAAGGACAAATTTTGTATGAAAATAGAAAAGGAGAAATTGTTGATTTACTAAAATTGAATGAACGAAAAATTAGGAATATAAGAGGAAAAGAAATCTCAATGATATTTCAAGAACCTATGACATCGCTAAATCCTGTAATGAAATGTGGAAAACAAGTAGCCGAAGAAATATTAATTCATACTAAAATAAAAAAGAAAGATGCAAAAAATAAAGTAATACAGTTTTTTTGTGAAGTTAAACTTCCACAACCCGAAAGAATTTATAATAGTTATCCCCACGAATTATCCGGAGGTCAGCGCCAAAGAGTGATGATAGCAATGGCAATTATTTGCAATCCGGCTTTGTTAATTGCTGACGAACCTACAACTGCTCTAGATGTTATTGTGCAAAACTCAATTTTAGAATTGTTAAAAGAATTACAGAGAAAATCAGAAATGAGTATTTTCTTTATTTCTCACGATTTAGCTGTAATATCAAAACTTGCCGATAAAATTATAATTATGAATAAAGGACGTATAGTGGAGAGTGGAGATGCTAAAAAAATCTTGAAACATCCTAAACATCCATATACACAAGGATTGTTAAACTGTCGGCCTACATTAAAAAGTAATAGCTTAAGATTGCCTGTTTTATCTGATTTCTACGGACAAAAGAAAAAAACGAATATTGTTGCTAAACAAAAAATAAATAAAAGTAACAATGAACCAAAAGTTTTATTAAAAGTAAAAAATCTTAATAAAACTTTTGTTGATAGAACTTTTTCTATATCTAAAAAGAAAAATAAACAGGTAGCTTTAAAAAATATTTCGTTTGAATTATATAAAGGAGAAACACTTGGATTAGTTGGAGAATCGGGTTGTGGTAAAACAACCTTAGGACAAATAGTAATAAGCTTGTTAAAATCCGATAAGGGAGAGATTGAATATAATGGCAAGGAAATAGGCTTGTTGAGAAAAAAGGAAAGAAATAAATATAAACAAAAAGTACAAATAATATTTCAAGATCCCAATTCATCGCTTAATCCAAAACTTACTGTTGGTAAAATAATTTATGAGGTATTAAAAGTTCATAATATAGAAAAAACAGTAAATGAAAGAAAAAGAAAAGTGTTTATGATGTTGAATAAGGTAAAATTAGATAATTCTTATTATAATCGTTATCCACACGAACTGTCCGGTGGACAGCAACAAAGAATAGGTATAGCTAGAGCTTTAGTATTAAATCCGGAACTTATTATTTGCGACGAATCTGTTTCTGCTCTTGATGTTTCAATACAAGCAGAAGTTTTAAATTTATTAAACGATTTAAAAGATGAATTTGGATTTACATATATATTTATTTCTCATGATTTGTCGGTAGTGAAATACATGTCGGATAGAGTGATGGTTATGAGAAAAGGAGAAATAGTTGAAATAAATAAGGCAGATGAAATTTATAATTCACCTGCCTCAGAATATACTAAAGAATTGATATCTGCAATCGAAGAAATTAGTTAACTAAAAAAAATCGTTAGTATAATCATCAATTGAGGTGTTGTTATCTGTTCCATTACATTTAAGGTTAATATCAAAATTTAATGGACTTTCAAACTTGTCGTCAAGAGATATTGCATTAGTTGAATCTTTGTAAATATCTTGCATATATAATGCCCATATCGGGAGAGCCATATTTGCTCCTTGTCCAAGATGAATACCTTTAAAATGAATGCTTCTGTCTTCGCCTCCAACCCATACTCCCGATACCAGATTGGGAGTTAATCCCATAAACCATCCGTCAGATTGATTTTGTGTTGTTCCGGTTTTTCCGCCAATCTCGTTCATTAGTTGGTATTTATATCGAAGACGAATAGCAGTACCTTCTCGAACTACTCCTTGTAATAAGCTAATCATTAAGTAAGCAGTTTTTTCGCTAATAACTTCGGTTTTTGTTGTCTTAAATTTCGATAAAATATTCCCATTTTTATCTTCTATTCTAGTAATCATTAATGGATTTGGATGTACACCTTTATTAGCAAAAGTACAATAAGCACTTACCATTTCATAAAGAGTAATGTCAGAAGTTCCTAAGAAAATAGAGGGTACAGGGTCAATTTTACTTTTTATACCCATCTTTCTCATTACATTAATTACCGATTGAGGATTAAATTGTTTTATTAACCATGCTGATATCCAATTAACAGAATTCGCTAATCCCCATTTTAATGTAACCATATCTCCATCTCTACTCGATGGTCCTGAATTTTGTGGTATCCATGTAGTATCGTTTACATAAAATGTACTTGGGATATTTGGCACTTTATAACAAGGAGAATATCCTTCTTGCATAGCAAGAGTGTACATAAATGGCTTTATTGTTGAACCTACTTGTCGTTTTCCTTGCAGAACATGATCGAACTTAAAATGTTTAAAATTTATTCCTCCAACATATGCTTTTACCTCTCCATTGTGTGGATTAATTGATAAAAATCCGGCATGCAAAAAATATTTGTAATATCTTATAGAATCCATAGGAGTCATTATTGTGTCAATGTCGCCTTTCCACGAGAATACAGACATTTCTGTTGGAGTATTAAATATTGCATCTATAGAATCTGCTTTAATATTTCTTCTGCGTAATTTTCTGTACCTTTCGGTTCTATGCATTGTTCGTTCTAAAATGTCGTTTATTTGTTTTGTCGATAAATCGTCTGAGTATGGAGCATTCTTTTTGTATTTCTGTTCATTATAAAAAGCATCCTGTAGTTCTCCCATATGATTATTTAAGGCTCTTTCGGCATAAAGTTGAAATTTAGAATTTATTGTAGAATAAATTTTTAATCCATCTTTATAAAGATCAAAATTTTCTCCATTAGGTTTTTTGTTTTTCTTACACCATCCATATGCTGGGTCTGTTTCCCATTTTATAGAATCATCTATATAATCGCTATACATATAGTAATTTTCTCTATTTGGTTTCGATGCAGTTAATGTTTGCCTGATATGTTCACGAAAATAAGTTGCTAAACCAATATTATGATCCTGTATGTTGTAATTTAAAGTAATCGGAAGTTTGCTAATCGAATCATAGTTTTCGTTCGATAAAAAATCGTATTTTTCCATTTGTGATAAAACCACATTTCTCCTGTAAAATGATCTTTCTTCATTTCTTACAGGATTATACCATGATGGTGCTTTTAGTAATCCTACAAGAACTGCTGCTTCTTCTATTTTTAATGAATCTGGTGATGTGTTAAAAAAGTTTTTCGATGCAGATTTAATTCCAAAAGAATGTCCTCCAAATGGAACAGTATTTAAGTACATTGCAATTATCTCATTCTTGGTATAGTTTTTTTCTAATTTTACTGCCGTAATCCATTCTTTAAATTTTGTCAGAGCTAAATTTGTTTTATGTACAAGTTTCGAATTATATGTGCTTGTATCACGAGGGAATAAGTTTTTTGCTAATTGTTGCGTAATAGTACTTCCTCCTCCGGCATTTTTCTGATTTAAAACAATCGTTCTAAGAAATACCCTTGCTAATCCTCGAGCATCAATTCCTGAATGCTTTTTGAATCGAGCATCTTCAGTTGCAATTAATGCATTAACAATATTTGGGGAAAGATCTTCGTAATTAACAAATGATCTATTTTGATAATAATATTTCCCAAGAGAAACCGAGTCTTCTGAGAAAATCTCAGATGCTAAATTGTTTTCAGGATTTTCTAAATCTTTAAATGAGGGTATAGTTCCAAAATTCTCATTAGCAATTAAAAAAAATAAAATTGCAAATATTACTATTGGAGTAAAAAATACTACCCAAAAAAGATTTAAATAAAATTTAGTTGTAAATTTAATTTTTGTCATAACTTATTTTACATTTGGCGTAAAATTAAAATAAAAATAAAATAAAATTAAACAAAAACTATCATTTATGTTAATATTGTAAATTATTTTGAACATAAAACAACACCATGATAAAGAATTTAGTAATAGTAGAGTCTCCAGCCAAAGCAAAAACTATAGAAAAATTTCTAGGAAAAGATTTTGTTGTAAAATCTAGTTTTGGGCATGTAAGGGATTTAGCAAAGAAAAATTTTGGTATAGATATAGAAAATAATTACGAGCCACAATATATTGTTTCCGATGATAAGAAAAAAATTGTTAACGAATTAAAGAAAAATGCTAAAGAAGCCGATATTGTTTGGTTAGCTTCCGATGAAGATCGTGAAGGAGAAGCTATTGCTTGGCATTTGTTTGATGAGTTAGGGCTGAAAAAAGAAAATACTAAACGAATTGTTTTTCACGAAATTACAAAAGAAGCAATAAAAAATGCAATTATAAACCCGCGAGAAATTGATGGGAATTTAGTTAATGCACAACAAGCTCGACGAATTCTTGATCGTTTAGTAGGATTTGAGTTATCTCCAGTATTATGGAGAAAAGTTAAGCCTTCATTATCTGCCGGAAGAGTACAATCGGTAGCTGTTAGGCTTTTGGTTGATCGAGAAAGAGAGATACTGGATTTTAAAAGTGAATCTTCATATAAAGTCGAAGGAGTTTTTAAATCTGAAAATGGAAACGAATTTCAGGCCGATCTTTCTAAAAGACTTAAATCACAAAATGAAGTAATAGAATTTCTGGAAAAATGTAAAGATGCTGAATATAAAGTAACAGATATTGTAAAAAAACCGGGAAAAAAATCACCAACATCTCCTTTTACTACTTCAACATTGCAACAAGAAGCTAGTAGAAAATTAGGATTCTCTGTTTCCCAAACGATGACAATTGCTCAGAAATTGTACGAGGCTGGAAAGATTACTTATATGAGAACCGACTCAGTTAATCTGTCAAAAATAGCTATTGAAGGATGTAAAAAAATGATATATGACGAATTTGGCGAAAAGTATCATAAAACACGTGTTTATAAAACAAAAACAAAAGGAGCACAAGAAGCTCACGAAGCAATTAGACCTACATTTCTCGATAACCGACAGGCAGGAAATACTGCTAGAGAAAAAAAATTGTATGAGCTTATCTGGAAAAGAACTATTGCATCTCAAATGAGCGATGCTATATTAGAAAAAACTACTATAAACATTGATAATTCTAATCATAATCTAAACTTTATTGCAAAAGGAGAAATATTAAAATTCGATGGTTTCTTAAAAGTATATCTCGAATCTTTCGATGACGAAAATGATATTATTCATAAGGGATTATTGCCGAATGTTAAAATAAATGAATTGCTAAAGGATGTAGAAATTACTGCTATTGAACGTTTTTCCTATCATCCTCCAAGATATACAGAAGCTAGTTTAGTTAAGAAGTTAGAAGAACTTGGTATCGGACGACCATCAACTTATGCTCCCACAATTTCAACAGTTCAAAATCGCGGATATGTTGTAAAAGAAGACAGAGAAGGAATAAAGCGCAAGTATTCATATTTTTCATTAGTAAATAAGAAAGTTAGTAATAGTATAAAAACAGAAATTACCGGAGCAGAAAAATCGAAGCTGTTTCCTACTGATATCGGAATGGTGGTTAATGATTTCTTAATAAAGTATTTCGATAAAATTATGAATTATAATTTTACTGCTAATGTCGAAAAAGAATTTGACGAAATAGCAGATGGAAATTTAGTTTGGAATGAAATGATAGATGATTTTTATAAACCATTTCATAAAATTGTTGAGCATACTTTAGAAAATGCTGTAAAAAATGTTGGAGAACGGTTATTAGGGAAAGATCCGGAAACCGGAAAAAATCTGTATGTAAAGATAGGTCCATATGGCCCAATGGCACAAATTGGGGAAAAAGATGAAGAAGAAAAACCTAAATTTGCCAGTTTGTTAAAAGGTCAACATATAGAAACAATTACTTTTGAAGAAGCTTTAGACTTATTTAAATTGCCACGACAATTAGGTAAATATGAAGATAAAGTTGTTGTCGCTGCTATAGGTCGATTTGGTCCATATATCAGGCACGACTCAAAATTTGCTTCTTTGAAAAAAGGAATTGATGATCCATATAAAATAACTCTTGAACGAGCAATCGAGCTTATTGAAGAAAAAAGAGAAAAGGATAAAAATAAAACAATTAAAATATTTGAAGAAGAACCCGATTTGCAAATTTTAAATGGACGTTGGGGGCCTTATGTAGCCTATAAAAAGAAGAATTATAGAATACCAAAAGAAACAACTCCTGAAAAATTAACAATTAAAGATTGTTTTGAAATAATTGCTAAAAATTCAAAAAGTAAAATCCCTGCAAAAAAGAAAAAAACGGTAACTAAAAAGAAAACAGTAGCAAAGAAAAAAAATACATCAAAAACAAAATCTACAAATAAAAAAAGCAAATAGAATAAATGGATTTAAACGATTATTTCGACCCTATTGAAATTGATGATTTTAAATCTTCAAATTTATTAGAAGATAATTTGTTATCTCAAATGCAAATTCACACTAAAGATAAACCAATAGAAAATATTGATAATAGTCAAATAGTACTGTTCTCTCTTACCGATAACGAAGATGAATTATTTGGTGTAAATAAAATTCGCAAAAAGCTGTATAGCTTAGCAGAAATTAATAAATCAATTATTTTATACGACCTTGGTAATATTAAGCAAGGGAAAACTAAAAAAGATAGATTTATTGCATTACAGGATATTGTAATGAAACTTATTAATGCAGATGTTTTACCTATTTTAATTTGCTTAGACAAAAACTATCATTATGCCATATATAAAGCATATTCTAAGTTAGGGAAATATATAAATCTAACAGGAATTGATTCAAAAATACACTTGCAAAATGGTTTTTTGAATGATATATTTAATAACGATAACGAAGCTTTATTTTCATTTTGTAATATTGGTTATCAGCAATATTTTACCAGCAGAAAAGCAATAGAAAAATTAGAAGAACATAATCAAGAAGCTTTTCGCTTAGGTCATGTTCGATCAAATATTTCGATAGTAGAACCGGTATTACGAGCATCTAATTCATTATATATAAATTTGTCGTCAATAAAACAAACAGATGCCCCCGGAAATAATGATGCATCGCCAAATGGATTTTATAGTGAAGAAGCCTGTCAGCTTTTAAAATACGGAGGAATCAGCGATAAAATATCATCTCTGGCAATTTATGGGTTTGTAGCCGAAAATGATATAAATAATCAAACATCACATCTTATAGCCCAAATGTTGTGGTATTTTCTTGATGGATTTTCTAATAGAAAATATGAATTTCCATCATCAGAAAATAGTAATTACACAAAATTTATAGTTAATATTAATTCAACATTTAATGAGATAATATTTTATAAAAGCGAGAATACTGACCGATGGTGGGTTGAGATTCCATATATTGCCTCAAGAAATGCAAAAAACTATATTGTACCATGTAATTATAACGATTATCAAAAAGCTTGTAAAAACGAAATCCCAACTTTATGGTTAAAAGTATATAAAAAAATTAATTTATAGAAAAATAAAAAAATAGATTATCTTAGTAACTTAATTTTTATTTTGAAGTATAATGTGTTAGTTTTTCGATATAGATTGATATTTATTGTTAAATAAATTTGTTTTGAATTTATTTTTTTAGTTATTTTACTTTTAGGAAAAAGAAAAAAATGAGGAATTTGTATAAATATGAATAAAAAAGAATGTATTTTTATATATATAATGTTTTTGTTGCCAATAATTACTTTTGCACAACAAGATCCTCAGTTTAGTCAAAATATGTTTAGTAAGATGTCTTATAATCCAGGGTATGTTGGTAGTGAAGATAAAATTTGTGTTGCAGCCTTAAGTCGGCAACAATGGGTTGGCTTCGGAGATGGAGCACCTAAAACATCTGTATTTAATTTCGATGCAGCAATTAATCCTTTTGGCATTTCAAGTGGGATAGGGCTTTCGCTAATGAAAGATGAATATGGATTTAATGAGAATTACGGAATAAATATAGCATATGCATATAAATTGAAAATTGGTAATGGATTTCTGGGAATTGGAGTTAATGGAGGAATAATAAATATGGCTTTAGATGCAAATTGGTATGTGCCTGATAGCGAATTTCATACTTCAAACCCAAATGACGATCCCGCAATACCGGGAAATGAAAGTGCAATGGCGTTCGATATGGGAGTAGGATTGTTTTATAGTACTCAGGATTTATATGTTGGATTTTCATCTACTCATATAACAGAACCTGAATTTAAATACGATAAAGGAACACCATCATTAAAACGACATTATTATATTTCTGGTGGTTATAATATTACTTTAGCTAATCCATTGTTTGAAATCAGACCATCGGTTTTTATTCAATCGGATGGAGCAAGTTCGCAAATGAGCATTAATACTTATTTGTTATACAATAAAAAAGTATGGGGAGGCGTTTCTTTAAGAACAGATAATTCAATAGTTGGTATGGTCGGAATTGAATTGTTTAATTGGGTAAAAATAGGCTATTCTTATGATTTAATAACATCAGATATTGGCTCATATAATGATGGTTCGCATGAAATAATGGTTGGATTTTCATTCGATGTAAAAACTGATAAAAGTCCGAAAAAATATAAAAGTATTAGATTCTTATAAATAATGGATATATTATGAAAAAATTACTTGCTTTAATTATTCTAATTGTAGTTTCATTTAGTTGTAGTAAATATAATAGCGGAGAATTAACAGGTGTGCTTGGTCGAGCTGGTTGGTACGAATCGCATCCTTTTGGGATGGTGTTTGTCCGACAAGGCAGTTATACCATGGGACCTAGCGATCAGGATGTTTCTTGGGCTATGACTTCTTTTTCTCGAACAGTGTCTGTTGACGCTTTTTGGATGGATGCAACAGAAATTACTAATAATGAATATCGTCAATTTGTTTATTATGTTCGAGATTCTATTAAGCGAAGAAAATTAGGTGAAACAATAGAAGATTTTTTAATTTCTGAAGATAAATTTGGAAATCCAATAGACCCTCCGGTTATTAATTGGGAAGCAGAAATTGATGTTAACGACGAAGAAGTGTCAGATATACTTAATGAGATGTATTTGGCCGAGCATGAACGATTTTATAGAAGAAAAGAAATTGATACAAGAAAATTGCTTTTTGAATATTATTACGTTGATATGCAACAGGCTGCAAAAAAATCGAATAGATATAATTTTGATACTAAAGAATATGATGGTTCAACCACAAATGCTCAAGGAGAAAGAATGGATGTTGAAGATCGTTCTGCATTTGTAATCCGAGATGTAATAAATGTATATCCCGATACACTTTGTTGGATAAGTGATTTTACATATTCATTTAACGAGCCATATACCAATATGTATTTTTGGCATCAAGCATACGATAATTATCCTGTCGTTGGTGTTAATTGGAAACAAGCACGAGCATTTTCTATTTGGCGTACTCAATATTTGAATAGTTTTTTAAGAAATGATGGAGGATTTGTTCAAGATTTTAGACTTCCATCTGAAGCCGAATGGGAATATGCCGCTAGAGGTGAACTCGATTTGTCGATGTATCCATGGGGAGGTATGTACACAAGAAATAAAGATGGCTGTTTTTTAGCAAACTTTAAGCCTTTAAGAGGAAATTATAGTGATGATGGAGGAATGATTACTACTGCTGTTGGATCCTATTCTCCAAATGAATATGGTTTGTATGATATGGCAGGAAATGTTTCTGAATGGTTAGCAAATGCATATGATGAGTCAGCATATAGCTTTATGCACGATATGAACCCTGATTATAAATATGAAGCATTACCTGACGATCCTCCTACAATGAAACGAAAAGTTATTAGGGGTGGTTCATGGAAAGATATTGGATATTATCTTCAAAATGGTACTCGTTCATACGAATATCAAGATTCTACAAAGTCATATATTGGTTTTAGATGTGTTCGTTCATATCTTGGCAGAAACTAAAGATTTTTAAGTAGTAAAGTAAATTTGTTGTATCATGATGAATATTACAGAAATTGTTCAAAGTTCCGGATGGAAAAAATTTATGGCTAAACTCTATGGTTGGGGAGCTGCTGTTGTTTTACTTGGTGCATTATTTAAAATTCAACACTGGCCAGGTGCTAGTCTAATGCTTACTGCCGGAATGGTAACAGAAGTATTGATTTTTTTCTTTTCAGCATTTGAGCCGGTATACGAAGAAATAGATTGGACTATTGTATATCCTGAACTTGCAGGAATTAGTGAAAATGACGATTTTGTACCTGCCTCCAGACGTCAACAAAGTAATGGAGAAATGCAAGTTGGAACGGGAGGAGATATTTCTCAATTATCAAATGTTTTAGGTAATGCAGATATTAGTCCTGAAGTATTTGAACAACTGGGAAAAGGTTTAAAGAATTTAAACACAACAACTAAAAATTTGTCAGAAGTTTCTAATGCTGTTGAAGCTACTAATAAATATATTGGAAATTTAGAAGCAGCTTCAGATGCAATCTCATCACTATCTGAAGGATATAATAATTCAAATATTGAATTGCAAAATTCTGTAGGTAATTTATCGAACTCATATAAAAATTCTGCTGAAGAAATTAGTCAAGTAAGTAATAACTTTGTCGAACAACTGGCTCAATCAGGTGATAGTCTTGGTTCTTCTAGTAAAGAATTTGAAGAAGAAATAAAACAAAATCTAGATAGTATTATTCATGGGAATAATACTTATAATGATAAATTAGAACTAATAAATAAGAATCTTTCTGCACTTAATTCTGTTTATGAATTACAATTAGAGAATACCAATAATCATCTAAAAAATTCACAAGATTTATATGGTAATTTGCAAGAAATAATGACAAACCTTAAAGGTTCTGTTGATGGAACAGAGAAATTTAAGCAAGAGATGAATAAACTGAATACTAATCTTTCTGAATTGAATTCGGTTTATGGAAGTATGCTTACTGCATTAAATGTAGTATCAAATAATAATTAGAAGATATTAGAAATGGGTCACGGAAAAGAAACTCCTAGGCAGAAAATGATAGGGATGATGTATTTGATGTTAACAGCTATGTTGGCATTAAATGTGTCGGCAGAAGTTCTTGACGCTTTTCGCCTAGTTGATGAAGGATTAAAGAAAACTACAGAAAACTATGTAAATAAAAATGAAATATTATATAAAGAATTTGAGCAGAAATTTGCAGAAAACGAAAAAAAAGTAAAGCCTTGGAAAGATGCTGCTGATCAGGTTCGTGAAAGAGCCGATAAATTGTATAATGATATTCAAGATCTGAAGATTGAAATTATAAAGAAGAATCAAGGTGATGATATTGAAAAAAATGAAGCAATAGAAGGCAGGGAAATTATTAATGCTAAAATAAAAGGTATTGATAAGAATGATGTTTCTACCAGATATATGATAGGCGATAATCAAAATGGAGAAGCATATAAGCTTAAAAAGAAAATAGAAGAGTATAGAGATCTTCTTTTAAGTTTTGTTAATGAAAAAGATAAGAGAATTATTAATTCTATAAATTCTAGTCTAGATACAAGTGATCCTGATGAATCAGAAGAAAGTGGAGGGCATGGTCATGGTAGTAGTCAAAAAACATGGGAATTAAAACATTTTGCGGATATTCCTTTAGGAGCAGTTATGCCTATTATGAGTAAGATGCAAGCTGATGTAAGAAATACTGAATCGGAAGTTATTCAATATTTATTCAATCAAATAACTGCAGGTTCTTTTTCTTTTAATAAATTAGAAGCAACAGTAATTCCTAATTCGAGTTACATTATTAAAGGAAATGAATATAAAGCTGATGTGTTTATTTCTGCTGTCGATACTACTGCACCTCCAATTGTTTATATTGGGAAATACGATTCAACATTAAATGAAAAAAGTGGATTGTATGAATATGATATGGTTGGGAATTACGATTCATTAGAAGTAGTAAATGGTAGAGGAAAATTTTCGAATTTATCTAACAAAATAGGTACTCATGAGTGGGGTGGAATTATTAAAATAATGGGGCCTGATGGAAATTATATTAGAAAGACTTTTAAGCGTAAATATCAAGTAGCAACACCAAATTTGGTTGTTTCTCCTACTAAAATGAATGTGTTTTATGTGGGTGTAGATAACCCTGTTAGTATTTCTGTTGCCGGAATACCAGACAGTGAAATTAAACCATTTATTACGAATGCGTCAATAATTAAGCAACGTAGTGGCGAGTATTTTGTAAGACCACGAAGACCAGGTAATAGTTTAATTACTGTAAGTGCTGAAATTGATGGAAAGAGAAAAAAAATAGGGACAACTACTTTTAGAGTTAAACCTTTACCTGATCCTGTTGCAAAAGTAGCCGGTAAAGGCGGAGGAAATATCTCAAAGAATGTTTTAGCTGCTCAGTCTGGGGTTGTTGCTGTTATGGAGAATTTTGAATTCGATTTAGAATTTACTATTACAGGATTTACTGTTTCTACTACCGATAAGGGAGGATATTTTACAGAGGTAAAAACAAAAGGAACTCATTTTTCGAAAGATCAGTACGCTTTAATTAGGAGTTTGAAAAGAAATAAAAGATTAAATATAGAAGACATTAAAGCAATTGGGCCAGATGGTAAAATGCGTGATTTGCCACCTATAGTATTTAAAATAATTTAAAAAAATATAATTATGAAAAAATTAATCCTTGTTCTTATTATCGGATTAGCATTAGTTGTTATTTCGAAACAGGAAATAAACGCTCAAAATGTGCGAGATAATATATATACAAAAGAAAATACTCCCGGGAAAACTCCTGTTCCTTATCGTGTGTTGCGTGAGGCAGATATAATGTGGTCGAAAAAAATATGGCAAGAAATTGACTGTAGGGAGAAAATGAATCATCCAATTTATTATCCAATCGAAGATATGGATGATAGAAAAAGTTTGATAAGCTTATTAATGTATGGTATTAATAACGAAGGCTTAACTGCTTATAAAGATGATGAATTTAATGAGATATTTACTCGAGATGAAGTGTATGGTAAATTTGATGCTTTACCTAAAAAACAAATAGATCCTATGACAGGAGATACTATTATTATTGACGGAGAGATTCATTATGATGAGGTAAAAACATACTTATTAAAAGAACAATGGTATTTCGATAAGCAGCATTCTACTATGAGAATTAGAATACTTGGAATATGCCCAATCAGAAAATATATGGATCCTGAAACTGAACAATTCAGAAAAGCCAAAACTTTTTGGATATATTTTGATGAAGTACGTCCATTATTAGCAACTCAAGAGGTGTTTAATAGAAATAATGACGCTCAAAGAATTAGTTTCGATGATTTATTCTTTCAAAGAAGATTTAATAGCTACATTGTTCAGGAGACTAATGTGTATGACAATAGACCTGTAATAACTTATATGCAAGGCAAAAATAGTATTTACGAAGCTGAGAAAATTAAACAAGAGCTTTTTGAATTTGAACATGATTTATGGGAGTACTAGAAAATTAAATATAATTTTAAACCTCCATAGTTGATCCTGTGGAGGTTTTTAATTATAAAAATGGTTATTATTATATCCCGAAAAATTTATTATAAATATTTAGCCCCATTTTTAAGTTTTATATCATGAACAAATTTTTTAATATTTTGTTCATCTTCTCTTTTGCATACAAGAAGAATATTACCCGAATCAACAATTATATAATCATCAAGACCCTGAAGAACAACTAGTTTGTCTTCAGGAGTGTTTACAATACAATTATTGAGATCGTACGAAAAAACATTCTTTCCAATAATAGCGTTGTTATTTATATCAGTGTTAAGTTGTTCGTGTAAGGCCCCCCAAGTTCCTAAATCTGCCCATTCAAAATCAGAACAATAAACATATACATTATCTGCCTTTTCCATAATACCATAATCGATAGAGATATTCGGACATTCATGATATGTTTTTGAGATAAACTCAGCTTCATTATCGGTATTATAAAAATCAGTCCCTTGTGCGAATAATTTGTTAATTTCGGGTAAGTAATTTTGAAAAGCTTTTTGTATTGTACTTAACGACCAAATAAAGATGCCTGAGTTCCAGAAGAATTCTTCGCTCTCGAAAAATACTTGAGCAATCTCTTTATTAGGCTTTTCGGTAAAAGTTTTTACGCAACGAATATTTTTATTGCCGAGATTAATGTCTTTAGTATCTACTTGAATATATCCATATCCTGTCTCAGGACGACTCGGTTTTATACCTAATGTTAATAATGTATCTGAATTTTTTACAAAATTAAGCCCGTTTTCTAAAACTTTCAAAAAATTGTCTTCTTTTAAAATTAGATGATCAGAAGGAGCTGTAATAATTTTTGCGCTGGGATTAATTTGAAATATTTTATAATTTGCATAAGCAATACACGGAGCAGTGTTTCTTCTTACAGGTTCTAAAAGAATATTTTTATTTAATATTTCAGGAAGTTGCTCATTAATAATTTCCTTATAGATAGAATTTGTTACAATTAGAATATTTTCAGATGGACAAATTTTATTAAAACGGTCAAATGTCATTTGTAATAATGTTCTGCCTGTTCCCAAAATATCTAAAAATTGTTTTGGTTTTGATATTTTACTTAGTGGCCAAAATCTACTTCCAACGCCACCTGCCATTATTATACAATAATTATTCGAATCCATAATTTAATATTTGAATTTATATTATATCTTAATTTCGCAACCATATAAAAATACTAAAAAACTAGAAGTCTAAATGTATTTTTACTTTATTTCTTATTTAAAACTGTAGAATAATATTACTTATAACGGCACTAATTTTTCTTTTAGATACTTTTTATCAAATAAAAGAGTGTTATCATAAAAAAATGTACTATTCATAATACCGCTTTATTAAGATATTGATATGAGACAGATAAGGTGGTAGGTGTGTTGCGCATGTATCCATGCTTACTACAAGTAATAGGTGTAATAGAAAATTTAAAATCATCAAATTTTTGCAAAGGTAAATCGTCATTTTTTAAGGCTTGTTTTCCGGTGTAAAATTCTTTGTGGAGTGTAACGAAACAAAGAATTTTACACCGGAAGATTTTTACTGGTTGTGTTTTTCATTATCAATCAATTGACTCGTGCCAAATTTGTTAAAGTGATAATTTACTATCAAATTTCCTGAAAAGGGTCTACTGATGTCTTTTGTACTTTCATGCTCGTAAATATTTCATAACTATTTTTGTTGTTTGGTATCACTAAAATAAGTAAAAATATTCACAGGTCAATTACTGTGTGAGCATTTCGTACACAGATGATTGATATTTTTTGAAATAATTTGTTTGCGGATATAAGGTACTCCTTAATTATAATTAATTAATCGATTTTTATTTAGCAATAATGTTTCAAAACATTTTATAATATTATTCTCGGTATAAATTTAATTAATAATAAAGTATCCTTTTCGATGTATACATTCTT
>CAZDCZ010000038.1:0-29723 GCA_964504155.1 uncultured Bacteroidales bacterium
TTTCTCCCTTTAGGGTTAGGGGCAAAAAATTGAAAAATCTTAATTCTGTTTAATCTGTCAAAGTAAAATTAGTTATTTTTGAATAATAATTTTTTTAGTTAGATAGGTATCATTAATTGATAATCGAATATAATAAATACCACTTGATAATTTGGGAATATCGTTCCTTAACGAGATTATTCATGAAAAATAGGATGAAGATATACATGCAGATGAAATATTAAATGAGTTAAGAGATTTAATTATTTCATCATTACGACAAACAGGCGAAATGGGAGAAAGTCGCGACGGAATGGATTTGACAATTTGTATTATCGATAATGAGAAAAACATTAGAATATTCAGGAGCATATAATTCTTTATATTTAGTGCACAACAATGAACTTATCGATTGTAAGGTCGATAAAATGCCTGTTCAAAAGCAAATGCTAGATGAAAGAATAATAGAATGGATGGCAGGGTATTCTCAGATCGACGATATAATTGTTGCAGGTATAAAAATTAATTAGCTTGCTATTTTTTTTTCATATCATTAAAATGTTTACAATATTTTGATATTTCACATTCATCACATTTTGGTTTTCTGGCTAAACATATGTATCTACCATGAAGTATTAACCAGTGATGAGCAATAGGAATTAAATTAGCTGGAATATATTTTACTAGTTGTTTTTCAGAATCTAAAGGAGTTTTTGCAATAGTTAGTCCTAGCCTGTTTGCTACACGAAAAACATGAGTATCAACAGCCATTGTTGGTTTGTTGTATATTACCGAAGCAATAACATTTGCCGTTTTTCTTCCAACACCCGGAAGTTTCTGAAGTTCGTTAATATCGGATGGTACAATATTATTAAAATCATTAGTTAGCATAGTCGCCATTCCTAATAAATGTTTTGCTTTATTGTTTGGATACGAACAAGTTCTGATAAAAGAAAAAATATCTTCAACACTTGCCTTCGACATTAAATTTGCAGTAGGAAATTTTGTTAAAAGCTTTGGAGTTATCAGATTTACTCTTTTGTCGGTGCATTGTGCACTTAAGATTACTGCAACTAATAGTTCGAATGCATTATTGTATTTTAGTTCTGTTTCGGCAACAGGCTTATTTTCTACAAAGTATTTAATTATGTTTTCGTATCGTTCTTTAATATTCATATTTCTCAAAGATATTAATTAAAATTACGAATTACGAATTACGAATATCAAGTTACCTTCAAAGAGAATATAACAATATAATAATTTAGTAAATAATCAAATTCATAAATTCGAAAATATCTCAATCATTTACTTAGTTTTGCATTTAAATAAAATTGCAAAATATTAAATAATGATAAGTTACATTCAAGTTGAGAATTTAAAAAAATCGTTTGGCGATTTAGTATTGTTCGAGAATATTAGTTTTGGAATTTCGAAAGACCAAAAGATTGCGTTAATCGCTAAAAATGGGACAGGTAAAACTACCTTATTAAATATTATTGCAGGATTAGATTCTTCTGACGAAGGAAAGATTACTTTCAGACGAGATATACGATTAGGATTTCTACAACAAAATCCACCATTAAACGAAAAAAATACGGTATTCGAAGAAATTTATAAATCGTCGAATAATGTTATCGATACAGTTAAAGCATATAATAGCGCTATAGAATCGGAAAATAAAGACGATTTGCAAAGGGCTATGGAAGATATGGATAGATTGAATGCCTGGGATTATGAAGTGAAAATAAAGCAGATTTTAACACGATTAAAAATTGATAAATTCGACCGGAAGATTGCAACTCTTTCGGGGGGAGAGAAAAAACGTGTTGCTTTAGCAAATATTCTTATCGACGAACCCGATGTATTAATACTCGACGAGCCTACGAATCATCTAGATGTTGAAATGATAGAGTGGTTAGAGATGTATTTAAAAAATACAAAAATTACCTTATTTATGGTTACTCACGATAGATATTTTCTCGATAGAGTTTGTAACGAAATTATTGAGATGGATCAGTCGCAGATATTTCAATATAATGGTAATTATTCATATTTCTTAAGAAAAAGAGCCGAAAGAATACATTCTAAGGAGCTAGAAGTTGGTAAAGCAAAAAATCTCTTACGAAAAGAAGAAGAATGGATGCGCCGAATGCCAAAAGCAAGAGGAACAAAGGCTAAATACAGAAAGGATAATTATTATAACCTTAAAGATGTTGCTTCGCAAAAACGTACAGAGAATAAATTAGAGATAAATGTTCAGGGACATCGCTTAGGAAAGAAAATTATTGACGTAGAAAAAATAAATAAATCTTTCGGTGATTTAAAACTGTTAGATGATTTCTCGTACAAATTTGCTAAAAACGAAAAAATAGGAATTGTTGGTAAAAATGGAGCCGGAAAGTCAACATTTTTGAATTTAATTACTAATAAAATAGAACCCGATTCGGGAAGTATTGAAGTTGGAGAAACTGTTGTTTTTGGATATTATACTCAACAAGGAATAAAATTTGATGATAATCAGCGTGTTATAGATGTGGCTAAGGAAATTGCAGATGTGGTAAGCTTAGGCGATGGTCGAGAAATGTCGGTTAAAGAGTTTCTGAATTATTTTTTATTCCCTTACGATATGCATTATAATAGGGTAGAGAAACTCAGTGGTGGTGAGAAAAGAAGGCTTTATCTTATGACTGTTCTTATGAAGAAACCTAATTTTTTGATTCTTGATGAGCCAACAAACGATTTAGATATTATGACTCTGGGAGTGCTGGAAAGTTATCTTGTTACTTTTGGTGGTTGTGTAATTGTTGTTTCTCACGATAGATTTTTTATGGATCAGGTTGTCGATCATCTTTTTGTGTTTAAAGGAAATGGCGAAGTAAAAGATTTCCCGGGTAATTATTCTCAATATCGCGAAAGCATTACAACTCTTGAGAAAGACGAGAGTAAGAAAGCATTGAAGCCCAAGAAGGAGAAGCCTAAGAATACTGAGCAAGCTAAGAAAAAACTATCGTATAAAGAGAAATGTGAGTACGAATTGTTAGAGAAAGAGATTGAAGAACTCGAAAACGAAAAATTATTACTCGAAACGGAAATTAGTAGCGGGGAATTAAAATCGGATGATTTAAACGAAAAATCAGCAAGAATAGGGAAGATAATAAAACTTTTAGATATGAAATCGGACCGTTGGTTAGAGTTAGGCGAATTTGTTTAACGATATTCTTGTGTGTCAGAGATTTAATCCTTATTTTAGATGCAGTTTGTTTTGTTGAAAAATTGATTCTATAATAATAAATTTATGAACAGTTTCGGAAGAATTTTTAGAATAAATATTTTTGGAGAATCGCATGGAGATTCTTTAGGTGTTATTATTGATGATTGTCCTGCCGGATTAGATTTAGATATTAATGATTTCATGCCTGATTTATCTCGACGAAAATCGGGTGATGAGGGAACAACTCAGCGAATAGAAAATGATATACCTCAAATCTTAAGCGGAGTATTTAATAATAAAACTACAGGTGCTCCAATAACTATTGTTTTTGAAAATAGCAATGTGCGCTCTAACGATTATAATAAACAAATAGATATTCCCAGACCCGGACATGCCGATTTTACTGCAAGGGGAAAATATGGAAATAATAACGATTATCGTGGCGGTGGACATTTCTCCGGACGTTTAACAGTAGGATTAGTTGCGGCAGGTGTTATTGCAAAAAAACTTCTTAAAGATATAAGTATTAGTGCTAAAATTACTCAAATAGGAGGAACAAAAGATTACAAAGAGATACTTAAAACAGCAATAAACGAAAACGATTCTGTAGGTGGTATTATAGAATGTACTGTAAAGAATATTCCTGTTGGTTTAGGAGAACCATTTTTCGATTCTATTGAGTCGGTAATTAGTCATGCAATATTTTCTATTCCCGGAATAAAAGCAATTGAGTTTGGTGCAGGATTCGAATCAGCAACCATGAAAGGAAGCGAATGTAACGATAGAATTGTAGATGTTATCGGCAAAACTGCAACGAATAATTCTGGTGGTATTAATGGAGGAATTGCAAATGGGAATAATATAGTTTTTCGTGTTGCTGTTAAACCTACATCGAGTATTGGGAAAAAACAAGAAACAATTAATCTAAGAACTCAACAAATTGACAGTCTTGAGATTAAAGGACGACATGATGCTTGCATTGCATTAAGAATGCCTGTAATTATAGAAGCCGTAACAGCTATTGTTTTTGCAGACTTGATGATGCTCGAAAATAAAATAAATAGAGTTATAAAGTAATTTAAAATGTTATTGTTTTTATTGCTTCGAATTTTATTTCAAGAATGGTTTTTGTTTTTTTAGTTATTTTAAACCTGTCATCAATACGCATATTTATTATCCATACAATTTTATTCGACGATTCTAATATCCATGTATTTTCTTTATCGTAAAGCGAAAGTTTATTATCGATAAAAAAATCGCTTACCTTTTTAAGATTATTCATTCCTAAAGGCATAAAATAATCGCCTTGTTGCCATTTTCTTACTATAAGTGGATATTCAATTTTATCGGCATCTAAATAAGCTGTATTTAATTCTTCTGAGAATTTAAAATCTTTTTCTTTTGAGTAGCTATTTAAACTAAGTTTTATAGGAGAAAAAATATTATTCTCATCTTTGTCGATATATGCTTTACTAAATTTATGTTCAGTATTTTTTTCGATAATTAGAAATTTTCTATCTCGTAGTAAATTATGTGTTGATGATTCGAAAATTTTACCCGATGTGTTATTTAACGACAAAATGATGTTAGATATTTGTTGAGTGTTAAAATTATATGGCGACAAAAATTCGTGCAAATATGTTTCTATTGACGATAGTTTTAATAATTTCTCAACAGATAAATATATTTTATCTTCAGATGAGGATATAATTTCGTTTTTAGTGTTTTCTATTTTCGATAAGTATATATCTTCTACTTGCGAAAGTCGTGATATTGTTTCGATAATAGTATTTTTGAAATTTATATTTATCTCTTCGAAAGATGGAATAATATTATGACGGATTTTATTTCTACTGTATTTTGTCGATATGTTTGAAGAGTCTTCTCTAAATAAGTAATTTTTCTGTGAACAAAAAGATGTAATTTCTTTTCGCGATGCAAATAATAATGGTCGTATAATATTATTGCTTTTTGCTTTAATTCCGGTTAATCCTTTAATCCCGGTGCCACGAGTAAGGTTAATTATAAATGTCTCGACAACATCGTCCATATTATGTGCTATGGCTATGTAATCGAAATTATTTTCTAAACGAATCTTCTCGAACCAGTTATACCTTAAATCGCGTGCAGCCATTTGTATAGATATTCCATTTTCTTTTGCATATTTTTTAGTGTCGAAATTTATAGAGTAAAAAGGAATATTATTTGTTTTTACAATATGGGTAACAAATTCTTCGTCGCCATTTGCTTCATCGCCACGTAAATTAAAATTACAATGAGCCACTGACATATTAAACCCCGAATTTTTTAAAAGATGAAACAAGCAAATAGAATCTATTCCTCCACTTAAACCTAAAAGTATTTTGCTGTCTTTATTACAAAGTTTATTATCGGAAATGAAATTTAAAAATTTGTTTTGCATTATAAGTATAAATATTTATGATTTATTTTTTGTCATGTCAAGTTTAATCGAGACATCTGTTTTTGAAAGGTATAAAATTAAAAAACAAATTTCAATTTTAAATTATTTGTTAATCATTAACAATTATTTAAAGCTTTTATCATAGCTTTTGCTTTTAGCATGCATTCATCATATTCGTTTGCAGGTACCGATAAATTAGTAATTGCTCCACCTACCATAAACGATAAATGTTCTGTTTCTAAATCGTATAGCATACTACGAATTATTACATTAAAATCAAAATCTTTATCGGGAGTAATATATCCTATAGCTCCGGAATATAGTCCTCGTTTAGTGTCTTCGTATTTCTCAATTATCTTCATTGCTATTACTTTTGGAGCTCCGGTCATCGAGCCCATAGGAAAAGCATTTTTAATTATATCTATATAATTTACTCCGGGTTTTATTTCAGAACTAATTGTCGATATCATTTGATGTACTTGCTCGAAAGAATAAATGCCACATAGCTCATCGACCTTAACACTGCCTTTTTTAGCAGTGCGCGATAAGTCATTCCTTACAAGGTCAACAATCATAGTATTTTCAGCTCTTTCTTTCTTGTCGTTTTTTAGAGTGTTTATTAGTTCATTATCTTCTTTAGCATTATTTCCGCGCTTAATTGTACCTTTTATTGGCTGAGAAATTATTTTGTTGCCTTCTTTTTTAATAAACCTTTCGGGACTGGCAGATATCAAGTATTTGTTGCTAAACTTGCCATAACACGAAAAAGGAGTAGGTGATATATTGTTTAGTTTTAAATAAGTGTAAATAGGGTTAATCTTTCCTTTTCCATAAAATTCCTGACAGAAATTTACTTCATAAATATCGCCTCTTTGTATATGTTTATTTAAATTAGTTATTGTTTCTAGATATTTCTCTTTAGTAAGTTTTGGGCTTATTTCAATTTTGTTGTGTTTGTAGTTTGTGCTAATTTCTGTGTTTTGTATTTTGTTTATAAGGTTTTCAATTTCAGAATTATCCGATATTTCCGGTAAGTATTCAAGAAATACTTCATTGTTTATGCAGTAAATTACATATTTGGGAACAAAAAAATGTAATGCCGGAAATTTTATGTTATCACTATTTTTCGATGACAAATTCTCTACTTCGTTTTTTAAATCGTAAGTGAAATAGCCAAAAAGCCAATCTTTGTTATTCGAATCAAATGCTTTTAATTTTGAGAAACCTTCTGTGTCGTTTGTTATTATATTGTTTATGCTTCCAAGAGCCGCAATAAAATCGTAATTGTTATTTGTAAATTTTGATGATTGTATATCATTAAAGTTATTGCTATTTAAGAATACAAATATCGGTAATTTATCTCCGTGTATTAGGATTTGATTTTTTAATTTCTCTAGTGATTGATATTGTATTTTAAGAGTTTTTCTCATACTACAAAGATAAAAAAAGCTGTTTCATAAACGAAACAGCTTTTTAAATAATTTATCTTTCTTGTTTAGCTTATAATCCAAGAACAGTTTTTCCTTGTTTAAATCTAATATCTCTAGGAATACCTAAAGCATTTATTCTATCTAAATCTTTTTGTAATTCTTCTTTTATTCTTCCATCTTTTTCTATCCATGCTTTGGCAGTTTCAATATCTCCATCGCCTTGGATAACAATTATTTTATTAGCTAATTCTTTAGCAGCAGATTTCATTTTCTCGAAATTTACTTTATATGTTCCTGTTTCAGGATTTCTTGTAAAAGCTCCTTTCTCTTCGAAATAATAAAATCTCATCATATTTGCTTTACCATGAGAGCTGGCAACACCAAATCTCGACGATCTGAAAATACTTGTCATAAATGTTACATAATAATCCATAAGATCTACTTCGCCAAGTTCACCTTGCTCGTATAAATAAGTTATTATGTTTAAGGCTAGTATGTCGGCTTTTCCTTCTTCTATTGAAGTATAAGAGCTTTTTAAAGCATCTCTAACAGTAGTATTTTTATCGTTAACAAGGTAGCTTAATCCTAATCCGTGACCTACTTCATGAAACATAACACATGAGAAAAATGCATCGAATGAAACATTTTTTCTTTGCGATTCGTCGATAAGTACATTAGAGATAGGAACAATAATTTTGTCGAACTTAGCTTTCATAGCATTTTTAAGTTGTAATTTTCTCGAACCTTTCGTATTTCTAACAATCTCGTCGTTAGGAAGGTTAATAGCGATTGTTTTGCTACCGGCATTACAGTCGCCTTGGTAAAATACAACATCATATGCGTTTAATTGATTTCCTGATACTCCGGGTGTTTCAGCTTTGTATTTATCAGCTACAGGAAGCATTTTTTGAAGATCGGGTAATAATGAAGTATATTTTGCTAATTTCTCGCTCCATTCTTTATCTTTTATTAAGATAAACGATTCGTGTGCAGCTTTGTAACCATATAAGGCATCTTCGTAATTTTCTATTGGTCCAACAACAAAATCAATCATATTGTCTGTCATCTCTAACCAGGCAAAATCACTTTCTCTATAATTGTCGGTTAATAGCGCTTCTACTCTAAGTTCAAGATATTTTTTAAAGCCTGTATCTTCTGCTAATTCTGCAGCTTTTTTTATTAATTCTGCAGCTTTATTTGTTTCTTCTTTAAAAGCCTCGTGATATGGTATTACTTGAAGATTACCATTCTCATCTCTTTTTATAATAGTATAAAGACTAGTTTTGTCTTCGTTATCAAGAGCAGAAAATTCTTCTTCTGTCATATCTGTTGGATAAAAATTTGCTCCGGCAGGCTTTGCTCCAAAACCATCTATAAACGCAGTATTATTATTTAAACGTTCCCATGGACCATAATTTATAATAGCAAATTCTTTTGCTGCTTCGCATTTAATGCTATCTAATAATTCTGATTTATTCCCGTATGCTTCTTGCCAGTATATATCGTTCATAATTTTTGCAGCATCGAAAAGATATCCTAACATCTCTTTTTGATTAGCAGATAAAGCACTAATGTCTGAAGTTAATTCTACTTCGGCAAATTCATTTACTTTTTTTTGCATCTCAGATAATTCTTCTTTGGGTTGTTGTGTACAATTGCTTAAAATTAAAGCACTTGCAATAATTAATGATAATGATAAAATTTTCCGCATAATATAATTGTTTAAATTGTATATAATATAATTAGTAAGAATGGTGCAATTTAACAAGAATCGATAAAAATTCCTAACCTAACAATTATATATGGAACAATAATTTTGATAATTTTTACAATAGATATAAAAAAAAGATGCTGTCGAAGTAATCGACAGCATCTGCTAATAGTTATAAAATAATTAGAATTAATTTATCGGACTAAGTACTATTTCTATTTCGTTTTCTTGTCCGAGTAATTTTTTTGCAGCTTTTTGAACATCTTTAACAGTAATTTTGTTTACTAAGTCTTCGAAATTATCTTTAATAAGAATATTTTCGTTATGAATAGCATTATGTTCTAAAGCATTAAGCCAATATTTATTTTCTTTAAGATTTTCTTGTCTGGTTTTTAAGAAATATTCTGTTGCCTTATGTAAATCTGTTTCGCTTGGTCCTTCGTTAATAAGTTTTGTAACTTCTTTGTAAATAATGTTTGTTAACATTTCTTGTTTCTTAGGATCGCAATCGAATTGCATATTTAATTGAAAGCTTTCTACAGGAAATTCACTTGTTGAATTCCAAACGCCAACACCATATGCTCCACCTTCTTCTTCTCGAATAGTTTCTGTATATCTTAATTGTAGTATATGAGTTATTGTTTTTAACATTAAACGATTATAATAGTCGTAATTCATTTCTCCATTGAAATCAACAAAAACGCTGCTTTTTGCCACAGCTAAATCTTTTAATATTTTTTGTTTAACAATTCCTTTTGGAGGTCTTACATTATTATCTTTCCAGCTTTCTTTTCTGTTTATCGATGGAATACTACCGAGATAAGTTTCGATTAATGGTTTTGCTTTTTCGGCGTTAATATTTCCGGTAAAAATAAATGTAAAATCAGAAGCATCTTTAAAACGGTCGGAATAGATATTTTTAATAGTTTCAAATTCCACTTTATTTAATAATTCGGTATTAAATGGTTGTTTTCTAGGATTACGATTTGTTAATATATAAGAAATAGAATCTCTAAAGATAGAATTTGGGTCGGAAGATTTATTTGCCAAATAAGCTTTTATTCTGCTCATATAGGCATTACATGCAGTTTCGTCGAATCTGGGATTTGTAAAATACATGTTTGTAAGTTGTAATAAAGTTTCAAAATCTTCGGGTGAAGAGTTTCCGCTAAATCCTTCAGTATTTTCAGAAAGATAAGGATGTATACTAACAACTTTTCCAGATAGCATTTTTTGTAGTTCAATAGAATTAAAATCTCCTATACCACTCATGTCAATAATTGTTCCGGTCATAAGTGCCGAAGGAATATCTTCTACAGGTAGAACAGAACTTCCGCCAAAACTAAATCCTGAAAACAGAATTTCATCTTCTTTGAAATTTGTTTCTTTAATTATTATTTTTAGACCATTAGAAAGTACCCACTCAGTTGTTCCTAACTCATCGTTTTTATTTTCGCTAACAACTTTTCCGGCTTTTGGTAATACCGACATTAAAGGTTTATTCGAAACTTTGTCGACATAAGGTTTAATATCCGATTGCTTTACTTTGTCGATAATATTTAGAACTTCATCTTTTGTAGGTATATTAATTCCTTCTTTTTCCGGTCCGGTAACTGTTACTACCATATTTTTATCAGTAATCCATTTCTTTGCAAGAGCATTAATGTCAGATAATTTGATAGTTGGAAGTTGAGTTTTTACAAAATTGTATTCAAATTCTATTCCTGTAACAGGTTCATTTGTTAGAAAGTTAGAGAAGTATTCCCATACATAACTGCTGTTTTTTTGTTTCTCTCTATCTTTATATTGTTTTTCAAGATTTCTTAGTAGTTCAGCTTTTGTTCGTTCAAGTTCTGTAGCTGTAAAGCCGTGTCTTTTAACTCTTTCGTTTTCTGTTACAATAGCAGTTATTCCTGCAGGGATATTGTCATTTTTTGCTCCTACAATCGATAAATATGCATCTTTCGATCTAACCATACTTCCGTATTGAGAAAAACCATAAATAAATGGAGGATTTTCTTTTTGAGTTAATTCGTTTAATCTTTTATTTATCATATTGTTATATAGTTGGTGCATTATCTTAGTATATACATAATTAAGATTTTTACTTTCAGCCGGAACTATATTGTGTTTGTAGTAAAGAGTGATTCTTGTATTTTGCGATTCTTTATCGGTAGCTATTCCAACTAGTGGTTCGTCGTTATCCGGAATTTCAAATACAGGCCTTGCAGGTGCATCTTTCTTAACAGGAATGTCAGAAAATAATTTCTTTACTTTTGCTTCAATAACATCAGGATCAAAATCGCCAACAATAACAATTGCTTGAAGGTCGGGTCTGTACCATTTATGATAGAAACCTCTCATTGTTTCGTATTCGCAGTTATCAATAACGTCGAGTTTCCCAATAACATCGCGTTCTGCATATTTCGAACCTTTATAAAGAATAGGGGCAAGAGCTTTGCTTGTTCTGAAATTTGCTGTTCTTCTGGTTCTCCATTCTTCGTGAATAACGCCACGCTCAGCATCTATTTCTTCATCGTCGAAAGATACATAATTTGACCAGTCGTGTAATATTAATAACGAAGAATCGATTATTCCTTCGCGAATAACAGGAACATTTGATAAATTGTATGCAGTAACATCGGTTCCGGTAAATGCATTAACGTTATGACCGAATTTTACACCAATCTCTTCTAAAAAATTTAAAACTCCTTTTTTAGGATAGTTTTTTGTTCCATTAAAAGCCATGTGCTCGCAAAAATGAGCTAAGCCATCTTCTTTATCGTTTTCTAATATTGCTCCTACATTATGAATAATGTAAAATTCGGCTCTTTTTTCAGGAATTATATTTTGTTTAATATAATATGTCATTCCATTTTCTAATTTACCGTAACGTAAACTAGGGTCGAGAGGGGCAGGCTTGTTAAGATCTGTCTTTTGAGCATATCCTTTACTTAATAAAAGAATGCTTAAAATTAAAATACTAGTTAATACTTTTGTTTTTCTCATAATAATAATTGTTTTTAGTGTTATTTCTTGTTTTTTATGTTATTTGATGAATATAATAATTTCAGAATTTAGCATTAATTGTGCCAAAAAATATAATAACGTATCAGATAATATTTTATTATTTATTACCTTATATTTTGATTTAATTGTTATGTGCGATTTCGAACAATTTATGTACGGTTTTATAACTTAAAAGAAATTAATTAAGCTTATATTAATCGTATTTATTAAGTTCTCCTTTATTAATTTTTGTTCCCTTTTTTATTTCAATTAATTCTACATCGAAAATAGTTGAAGTATATGGAGGAATAATTCCTGTTGACGAGCCTGTTTCTCCGAATGCAAGTTCCGATGGAATAATAAATAATGAATGTTCGCCTTCGCGCATACGACCAATAGCTTCTTCAAGCCCGTTTACAACTTGCCATTTTTTACCATATACAAATTGAAACGCTTGATTTCTGCGTTTTGTTGAGTCGAAAAATTTACCATTAAGAAATTTTCCTTCATAATCTACTGTTACAGTATCGCCTAATTCTACAATTTTATTATTTCCTTTGTTTATTATTATATGATATAATCCCGATTTTGTTGGAGTTTTATTAATTTCTTTATTATCAATAAATTGTTGTAATAGAACTTTTTCGTAATCACCAAAATCTTCAATCCACGATAAAAAAGCTTCTTTTTCTTTAATAAATTCTTTTTCGGTTTGTATTTCAATAATATCGATTGTTATTTTTATGTTATCATCAGCATTAAGAAATTGAGGTAATGTTGTTTCTAATGTTTTTGTAAAGAAATCTGATGCAGAAATTATAAATGTCGCTTCTTCTCCTTGCGATAACATTAGGAAACATTCATCGATAGATCCGGGAAATTTAGGTTCTGATATTTGTAATTTTCTTCTTCCGGTAAAGAAAAGAGAATCGTTAATTGTTTTATAACTTATATCTGCAGTAATGTAATCGCCGGCTTGAGCTTTCTGTGTGCTTTCTTCAAATTTTAATAATTTATAATAAATGCCGGTTCTGGTTTTTTTAAAACCCTCGTATTTCGAGAAATAATTACACGAACTAATTAAAATAACTGATACAATAAATAAAGAAATTTTCTTAAAAGATTTTAAATTTAGAATTTTTTCAATAATATTTTCCATAGCTTTATTTCGAATTAGTAATTATATTTTTCCTTTTTATTAATTCAATGTCGTAAATAATAGTTGCGCGAGCAGGTATTCTATTTTCATCACCAATTAATCCATATGCCAAATGTGGAGGAATAATAAATTTTGCTTTTGATGATTTATTTAAAAGTAATATTCCTTCTTCTAAACCCGATATTACTTCTCCTTTTCCAAGAATAAATATTTTTTCTTTTAAACTATCCGAAGAATAACAAATTGTTCCGTCTAGTAAAGAAACAGTATAATTCATTATTAAAGTATCTCCTTTTTTGCATTTATCATTATTCCCATTTTCGCTAATCATATACCATAATCCGCTTTTTGTTTCCAGCATATCAAGTTTATGTCTTTTAATGTAACTCTTTATATGCTCGTTATCTTTATTAACAAGATATTTGTTAATATTTATTATTGTTTTCTTATTTGGTTTTATAACTTTTTTAGGTTCTGTATTGTTGTTACAAGAACTTAAAATAATTATGAAAATTATAAAATATTTTGTTATTATCTTAATATTCATCCGATAATTCTGTTTTGTATTTTGGTAATAATGATTTGAATAAGTTTATTGTTTCAGATAAAGTTAATTTTGAATATCCTCCTGATGCATTTTTATGACCGCCACCATTAAAATTCTTGCTCGAAAAAATATTGGTTGGGAAATTTCCTGTCGAACGAAACGATATTTTTATTTGTTCATCGTTTTCTATAAAAATAGCTGAAAATTTAATGTCTTTTATCGATAAGGGAAGATTAACAAAACCTTCTGTATCGCCATTTTTAAAATTAAAGTCTTGTAATTCCTTTTTTGTAAGACTAATAAATGCTGTATGATACTCCGGAATAATTTCCATTTTTTTATGTAAACAATATCCATATAATTGCATTCGCGAACCCGAGAAATTATTATATAAATTTTCGTATATCTGATCTTTATTAATTTTTTTCTCTAAAAGTTTCGATACTACATAAAATGTATATGGTTGCGATGAATTATAAGTAAAACATCCTGTATCTGTCATTATTCCTGTATAAATACATTCTGCAATGGTTTTGTCAATAGTAATATTATCGTCGATTGCTTCAAGTACAGTGTAAATTAATTCTGCTGTAGAACTAACAGATGTGTCTGAAATTATGATGTTGGCAATATCTCCGGGGTTTGGATGGTGGTCGATAAGTATTTTTTTTGCTGTTGAGTTGCTTAATACTTCTTCCATGTTTTCTGTTCTGGAAAGATTATTAAAATCGAGAAAAAATATTAATTCAGATGAGTTTATAAGCTTTATTCCTGTATTTTTATTTGTAGAATAATGAATTATTTTATCACTTCCGGGCATCCAATTGTAGCACTCGGCATATTCGTTAGGCGAAATTATTGTTACTATCTTATTCCTTTTTATTAAATAATGATATAGTCCAAGTGCAGATCCTAGGGCATCTCCATCCGAATTATAATGCATAATAATTACAATGTTATTTTTATCTGTAATTAATTTATTTATTTCAGATATAGTTTGTTTAGCAATTTTATTCACAGTATATATATTTATTAAAATTCAAATATAAAATAATATGAGCAGATTATAAGTTAATAATAAAAATATTTATTAACTTGTGATGTATTATTAATACTTATTATAATGGATAAACAGATAACTTTTGCAATGATAAAACCTTATGCTTTTCATAAAAATTTTGTTGGAGGTATTTTGGCTATTATAAATAAAGCAGGTTTTAGAATTTCAGCAATCAAAACCGAAAAATTTACTAAGGGTCAAGCTCAAATGTTTTATGAAGTACATAAAGACAAACCATTTTTCGATAGCCTTGTAGAGTTTATGATATCGGGACCAATTGTAGCTATGATTTTAGAGAAAGATAATGCCGTAGAAGATTTTAGAAAACTTATAGGAAATACAAATCCCGAGAAAGCTGAAGAAGGAACAATAAGAAAAATGTTTGCCGATTCAATAGAGAAAAACGCTATTCATGGGTCAGATTCTATTGAGAATGCAACTCGAGAGTGTGATTTCTTTTTTGGAAAAAAAGATAGGTATTAATCTTCTATGTTGTAATCCAAATACTATTTAAGAATAATATCATCAATAATAGTTTCCTCGGCCATGCTATTAATTTTTGCAATTATTCCTTGTCGAATCATAAAGAGCTCGTTGCGAACAACAGAAGATTTTAAATGAACGTAAAGTACTCGGTTTTTTATGTATAAATCGGAAGTCATTTTAGCTATAGTCTTTCCAACAATATTGTCCCAATCATTTAAAATGCGAGTTTCTTTAATCTTGCTATCTAGTTTTAGTGCTTTTAGATATTCATTTATTACATCGCCGATTGATTGTGTGTTACTTTTTTTCATTTTTATGATAAAATAATTATGATGACTATTCTTGTATATTCCCGTTTTCTGTTATTGCAAAAATCTTGTATTTAATTGATATATCTTTAAGAAGAGTTTTTAATCTATCTTGACTGGTATCTGTTATAAATATTTGACCAAAATTGTTTTCACTTACTAAATTTATAATTTGTTTTACTCTTTGTACATCAAATTTATCAAAAATATCATCTAACAATAATATTGGTTTATAATTTATAATATTTTTAATGAAATCGAATTTTGCTAGTTTTAATGCAACAACTAGAGTTTTTTGTTGACCTTGAGAGCCTGCTTTTTTTACCGAATGCCCGAGTAAGTTTAAAACAATATCGTCTTTATGTATTCCTGTTGTGGTGTATTGAAGAATTCTGTCTCTCTCAATAGAGCTATTTAGTAAATCACGAAAATTATTTTCCGAAAGCTGAGATTTGTATTCTAAACTAACTTTTTCTGTATTGTTAGATATATGATTATAATATTTTTGAAATATAGGAATTAGTTTGTCAATAAAATCGTTTCGTTTTTCAAAAATACTTTCGCCTAAATTTATTAATTGCTCATTCCAAATTTCCAGAGAGTCTTTATCGAAGGAGTTATTTTTTGCAAAGATTTTTAATAATTTGTTTCTTTGAGTTAAAGCACGGTTGTAATTTATTATATCAGCAAGGTATTGTTTATCGTATTGCGAGATTACACCATTAATAAAATTTCGTCTTTCTTCGCTACCTCCTAAAAGTAAGATATTATCTGTTGGCGATATCATTACAATTGGAAGAAGTCCAATATGGTCGGCGAGTTTCTGATATTCCTTTTTGTTGCGTTTAAATTGTTTTTTGTGATTTCTTTTTATTCCGCAGTAAATATTTTCTTTTTTTTCTAAACGAGAATAATTTCCTTGAATGACAAAAAAATCATTCTCATACTTAATGTTTTGACTATCTATTGGATTAATGTAACTTTTACACATCGATAAATAGTATATGGCATCTAAAACATTGGTTTTCCCAACGCCATTTTTCCCAACAAAACAATTGATTTTTGATGAAAAATCAAGTTCTAATTGTTCGAAATTTTTAAAACTGATTACTGATAAATTTTTAAGATGCATAAAATTAATTTATGTGTATTTGCAAAAATCATTAAAATAATAAAAAATACCACAATTTATTGATAAATTTTATAAACAAATATTTTAATTATATAACAAAAAAGTTACATTTGCGTTCAGTTAAATTATAGAAATATAAATACAATAATATAATGAGTAAGAACAAGAAAAATCAGGCAGCTTCGGAACAGCTAGAAAATGTTGAGAATGCTTTAAGTAAAACAGAACACTATATTGAAGATAATCAGAAAAGTTTAATAATTATTGTTTTAGCAATAGTCGTTATTGTAGGTGGGTATTTTGCATATCAAAAAATTTATTTGCAACCGAAAGAAAACGAAGCTCATGCACAAATGTTTGTTGCAGAGCAATATTTTGCCAACGATTCTTTTAATTTAGCTATAAATGGCGATGGAAATTATTTAGGATTTATTGATATTGTTGATGAATTTAGTATGACAAAATCAGCTAATCTGGCTAATTACTATTTAGGAATTTCATATCTTAAATTAGGACAATACGAAGATGCTATTGAGTATCTTAAGCAATTTGAGACTGGCGATAAATTAATTGCCCCCATTGCTTATGGAGCTATTGGAGATGCTTATCTTGAGTTAGATAAAAAAGACGATGCATTGTCTTTTTACGAAAAAGCAGTTTATGAATCTGACAACGATTTTACCGCACCTTTATTTTTAATGAAAGTTGGTTTTGTTAACGAATTATTAGGAGAGTATAAAGATGCTTTAAAAGCATATGAAGAAATAGAAAATAACTATTCGGAAAGCAGAGAAGGTCGTCAGGTAGAAAAATATATTGCCAAGGTTAAAACATTAATGGCAAAATAAAATATTTAAAAATATTATTTTAAAAATCCTGAGTAATCAGGATTTTTTTTATTTAATATTGCGAATAATTCATAATAAAATAAATTTATCATGGCTACAAATCTTAAAAATTTATCGGATTACAATATTAAATCAGTGCCATCTGCTAAAGATATGGTTTTTGGTATTGTTACTTCAGAATGGAACGAAGATATTACTAAAACATTACAGAAAGGGGCATTTGAAACATTAATAAGGCACGGTGCTAAAGAAGAAAATATATTGCAAAAATATGTTCCCGGAAGTGTTGAATTGACATTGGGTGCTCAATTTATGTTAGAGAATACTGATGTTGACGCTGTAATTATTTTAGGTTGCGTAATTCAAGGGGAGACACCTCATTTCGATTATGTTTGTCAAAGTGTTACTCATGGTATGACAGAATTAAATATGGAGTATAATTCTCCGGTAATATTTGGTTTGTTAACTACCGATAATTTGCAACAAGCAATAGATCGCTCGGGAGGGAAACATGGAAATAAAGGAACCGAAGCTGCAATTACCGCTATAAAAATGGTGCAATTAAAAAACGAAATGCAAGAAATGGATTAGATATTAAAAAAAGAATTCTCTAATTGTTTAATTATCAAAAACATTAGTGTAAATAGGGAGTTCGGAGCAAAAAAAATGATAATATTTATTGCATTTTAGTTTGATTTAAAGATATAATTTATATTTTTGCAAGGCTTTTGAAAACAAAGCATATTCTTTAAAAGAATGCCGATGTAGCTCAGTTGGCTAGAGCAGCTGATTTGTAATCAGCAGGTCGGGGGTTCGAGCCCCTCCATCGGCTCTTTAATTTACATATTGTTTGGGGAGATACCAAAGTGGCCAACTGGGGCAGACTGTAACTCTGCTGGCGTACGCCTTCGTAGGTTCGAATCCTGCTCTCCCCACAATAATTATTAGCGGGAGTAGCTCAGTTGGTAGAGCATCAGCCTTCCAAGCTGAGGGTCGCGGATTCGAGTTCCGTCTCCCGCTCAAAAAGAGATTGTCAGGTTTTGATAATCTCTTTTTTTATTTCCCTTTTGTCTCGTCCTGAAATAAGGCTTATTTGACTTTTCCGGTGGAATAATTTTTTCTAAGCATAAATTTAAAAAGTAATCCGATATTATGGATTTCTTAAATTAGTTGTGGGGAAATTATTTACTATATGAAATATTCAAAAAAAATTGCTCATCTATATATAATTAATATTTTGCACATTCTTTACCAATATCAATATTGGCATGGACAGAAAAGTATGTAGAATAATTGTAGGAATGTGATTAAAAATCGGAACAATATTTTTTTCTTAACAAAATGGCTTTTTTGTTTCCATATCGAATAGCTTTTTTAAGATTAGAACATGCCTTTTGTTTATTATTGTTTTTTATTTGAGATATTGCTAATTTGTAATATGTATCTGCATTGCGGGGATTAATATCTAAGTCCATTGAATAATCTTTCGATGCGTAGTTATACATTTGCGTTTGCATATATGTATCGGCTCTTAAAATGTAGAATTTAGCATTAGCTTTATTCATATTAATTAATTTATTAAGAATTCGAAGAGTAGAAATATAATTCTTGTTTTTATATGATAACTGTGCATTAATAAAATTAATTTCTTGATTGTTCTGTAGATATTCTAATATAAAATCGACATCTTTTTGAGCTTTTTCTATTTCATTGGTTTTAATATATTCGTTGGCTCTATACTTATATAATTCAAAATTTTCGGGTGTTATATAAATAAGTTTATTATAATCGGAAATTGCTAATTTTGATTTGCCGAGTTTAGAATAAATCCGTGCTCGTTTTATAAGATAATTCTTATTGAAACGAATTTCAAGGGCTTTGTTGATGTCTTCAAGTGCTTGTGTGTATTTGTTTTCTTTAGTTAATATATATGTTCTTAGAGCAAATATTTCAGCATTGTTTTTTTTTGTAAATATTAATTCGTTAGTGATTTTTAGTGCTGAGTTATAATTTTTAAGGTCTAAAAAATCAATAATATTTTTAATTGAAGAAATATATTGTTTACTCCATTTTTGTTGCAATAAAGATTCCCAATCTTCTGTGTAATGAATTTTTGTAAAATTTGAATCTAATAATAAATTAACTAAGGATAAATGATTTGAGCTAACTAAATATTTGTTTAAATAATTTATAGCTGCTAAATAATTATTTTGTTTCATAAAAATTTTTGCAAGTTGATAATGTGCAATATTATGTTTTAATTTATTTGCATTAATACAATCTTGCGATGCTTTTTCGTAATTGTTTTGTAGAAGATATATTTTGCTTCGTAAAACTAAATAATCTGCATTATTGTTATTGTCTATTAATTTCGAAAGAGAAATTATAGCATCATTATAATTGTTATTGTAAATAGAAGCATGGGTACTTAAAAATAATTCATTATTATCTTGAGCCGATAGTTGTGTCGGGAGTATTACGATAAGAATGATTAATATTTTTATTTTGCTTAACATTTATTCTATGGGTATTATAGTATTTGTATTTTCTGTATATACATGTATAAACCCAACAAGGTTTCTAACTTCCAGTCCGCTAATTCTTTGTTCATAAACATCGCAAATGTAATAATATACAGCCGTAGGAACAGGGTCGTTAGTGTTTATGTATTTCCCATCCCATTTTATTAATGGCTCGTGTGTTTTATAAACTAATTCCCCCAGTCTGTTAAATATTTTCATATCAACTTCTTTTACAAGATTTGCAGGGTTTTTGGCGTAATAAATATCGTTTATTCCATCGTTATTTGGTGTAAATACATTTGGTAATTCGTAATAGGTACATTCGTCGCTACAAGCTAATATAGATAATGGACTTTCGTTGTCGAACGAATCTATTGCAGTTATGGTATAACATCCTCCAATTCCTTCGGGGTTATGATGAATGAAACTTGTGTTTTCGGCTCCTAAAATTTCTTTTAATTTAACTAAATCTCCTTCTAAAGTTTTTGTAAAAAATAGATTATACGAAACCACATCGTCGCAACAGCTTAAATTAGGGTTATTCCATGTAATAAAATTTGTTAAACTGTCGCAATTAGCTGTAACGGTTAGTTGAGGGGCGCAAGGAGCTGTAATGTCAATTGGGGTTGCGCAATTCTCGTGCGAATTATTCTCGGTATCATATTCTATTGTATTTATTCTATATGTTCCAATACTTTTTACTTTGTAGCAATAGTTTGTGCCATTTTGCAGTTTTGTATCATAGTAAATTTTATTCGACGATATATCTATCGAATCAAAATTCGCAGTAGTATTATTAAATCGATAAATAATATATTCATTATCTAGCCAAGGAGTAGTTTTTTTAATATTTATTTTTATTTCATTATCGGCCGGTTCTAATTCTAAAAATATCGATGATGCAAGTTGAGGTACTCCAATGCGAAATCTATTTCCGGGAGTATCGTTAATTAATTCTATTTCGTACGAATATGGGTATTCTGTTGTATTTAAACCAATATCGATAAAACTTGTATCTTCGAGACTTGATAGTGAGTCGATAAGCTCTAACCGCATACCCCAAATTCCGTCGGAACGGTAAATTAAATATTTGAAGGGGCCAACAGCTCCGGGAATTGTATCTAGTTGGGTTGGTTTTGCCCATTTTACGAGAATACTTCCATTCGATAAATCAGTATTAAGTACATCTACATTTGTAATTTTTGGAAAACCTTGAACTACATTCTGACAAACTTCTTCTGAAGGATAGCTTTGTGCTCTATCGGAATATTCGGCAACAATTCTGTAACAGTATTTTATTCCCTGTAATAATCCTTCTCCATCATTATTATCGGTAAAGTATATTTCTTGTGTTTCTCCAATATATTCGTAATCTGATTCAATTGGAATACCGGTTGTACAGCTATCTGTTACAATTGTTTCTGAATCTTCGCGTCTATAAATAATATATTTTTCTGGCAGGCATTGGCAATTATCCCATGTTAGATTTACAGAACTGTTCGATGCTTCTGCTTGTAAGTTATATGGAGCGGGAGCAATAACTTTTATATAGAAATTGTCTATGTCAACTAAACTTACTCCGGGATAATTATCTTCGGCAGTTACAGAAATTATATAATTATTTTTTCGAATATTATTACAATCAGTTTCCCAGTAAAATTGGGATATTGTTTCACCCGGTTTGCTCGATATAGTATTAAATTCAGCTTTGTTTTCATCAAAAAGAAATGGTCCACCTGTAGCCGATAGCTTTATGCTATCTAAATCTTCGTCGTGCGAATAAATATATTGCAATACTGTATCGCCGGCCATAATACAGAAATCTTTCATTTGTTCAATTTCCGGTGGTATATTTTCCGATTCGAACACATCAATTTGCATATCGCGAGTAATATTTCCTATTAGAACTCCATTTCTCCATTCTTTAATTAAGATAGCTATATTGAATTTGCCTGTATCAATAGGATTTTTCCAAATTAAATCGCCTGTAATTTCATTTATGTAAATTGAATCGCTTGCCGGAGGTAAAGTATAACCCGGGATAGGTTCTCCGTCTAAACCTGTACAAACTGAAAGTTCGTACGAAAGACTATCGCCATCGTAATCGTATGCACCGGGATTATGTATAAAAGTACGATATAATGCAGCTTTGTTTATTGGTGGGTTTAATAAAATAGGAGTGTTGTTTAGCCCGATTTCCGGATTTATCATTAGAGTTGTTTCAATAGAAAAAATAGTGTTTACGGAATTTGGGATATTTTCTACTCCATAGTTTCTATTCGGATCTTGAACTAAAATTTTGTATATCCCGGGACCCGGGTATGTGTGCCGTATTATATATTTGTTTCTTTGATAATAATTGGGGAGTTGAACTTTTTCTGTTCGAGGTGCTACAGAAAATGTATTATCTCCCCATTCAACTTCAAGCTCTTCTCTGTCGGCTGCACTTAAAGTATATGTATATGTTGTAATAGTTATTTCGAAAGTAAGTTCAGATATTTGCCTGAATGTTATTTCTCCGGCACGATTATGAGTTGCATAAACGTTTAAAGAAAAAATAAATAAAGTAATAAATATTGTAAGTTGTTTTATCATTATTTGATATAATATGTGATTTTATTCAAAAAAAATAAGATAGTTTCGAAAAAAATGAGCTGCTTTAATTTGAGCAATACCATAATTTTTATTTTAAACTTAAGTCAATATTACAATCTATTTTGTTTAATTGAAAACCATTTTCAGTATTATTATTTTTTATAATTACTAAATTGTTTTGGTCTGGGTATAAATCGGTTAAAATTAAATTTGTAATTTGTAATTTGCTTAGTTTATTATTTAATTCAGTCGTGCTGATTTTGTAATAAAACCAAGTTGCTTCGTAATTACTTCTGAATTTAATATAAGTTAAATCTTTTGTTCTATTATTGTTTAATTTTAGTTTAAAGTTACTATTAAAATACGATGTGATATTATTAATGTTTTTATTAATGCTTAAACTATCTTTTATGTTTAAATTCGAATCGAAATTATTATTAATTACATCTTGAAAATCATCTGAAAAAACTTTAAACGATATTTCAATAATTTCTTTCTTGCAATTAATATTAATACTTGTAACAGAAATATGTACAGGATGCATTGAAAAAACTGAAGAAATCAGCAGGCTAAGTATAAATTTGTATGAATAAATCATAAGATAAAATTACTATTTTTTTATCTGTTATAATAAAAAATGAGAATATATGTCAGTATTTAATTTGTTTTTAGAAACAGGAATAAAGCATATTTTAGATATTAATGGTTTCGATCATATTTTGTTTATCCTTACCCTTTGTGCGGTTTATAGTCTAAAACAATGGAAGAATGTTCTTGTATTAATTACTGCATTTACTATTGGGCATTCGCTTACATTAGTTTTTGCAACATTTAATATTATAAATTTGTCATCAGATTTAGTTGAGTTTTTAATTGCTATAACTATATTATTAACTGCATTAAGTAATATTATTAGTAAATCTAGTAACTTTTCTGTGCAATTTTTTATTGTCCGATATTTTATCTCATTTTCGTTTGGATTAATTCATGGTCTTGGCTTTTCAACATTTTTAAGAAGTATGTTAGGAGCTGAATCAAGTATAATAAAACCTTTATTTGCATTTAATATAGGTATCGAAATTGGACAAATAGTAATTGTTATTTCAATGTTTTTGTTAACAGAAGTCTTAAAATTTGTTTTTGAATCGATTTACGAATATAAAAAATGGGTTTTGTCGATTCTCTCTATTATAGTTGCTATTTATTTAATTGTTTTGCGATTTTCGACAAATATGTTTTTCTAAAGTAAATTAATTTTATTTGATTATTGTACTAATTATAATCTGAAGCTAAGTTGTAATTTGTGTATTAAAATTACTGTATTTGGATTATGGAATAATTGTTGCATTAAAATAATAAATTTTATATTTTAACAAGGTCAAAATAGTATCAACTACAAATATAGTTAAATATGAAACGAACAATCTCAATAGTATTATTAGTGCTAGTATGTATTGTAAATATTAAAGCACAGAATATTGAAAATATTAAAGTAAAAAAGTTTAATAAAAAGCTGAATATCTTTTATGATATTACTAACGAAAAACCCGGACAGTTATTTAATATTACAGTTTACTGTTCAACAAATGGTGGTTTAGATTTTTCTATTCAAGTAAAAACTGCAAAAGGCGATATTGGGGTCAATGTAAATGGCGGAAAAAACAAACTTATTATATGGGATGTTTTAAGCGATATTGATAAACTTGATGGAGATAATATTGTATTTAATATTGTTGCGATTCCTGAAAAAATAAAAGCTCCCAGTGATAATTTAGAAGGATTTAAGTTTGATTTAAAAGAATGTAAAAGAATTGACAATAAGCTTGTTTGTAAAATAAATATTACAAATAAAGGCAAAGAGCGAGATCTGAAATTTGCGAATTTATATGCAAGGGTTTACGATTTTAATAATAAAAGATACGAAGCATCTAGTAGCGTTATAGGTGATGTTAACGGTGATGAAAGATATTCGAAACCACAAAGAAAATTTGAGCCAAACGAAAACCTTGAAGCAAGTTTTGTTTTTAATATTAGAGATGGTTTAACAAACAGAGTAAAATTACTTGAATTTACAATTGATGTGATGGAAATAACTTATGGCTTAGATTTAAAAACCGGAGCTGTTAGTTTTCGAGATATTTCGGTAGAATATTCTAATATAAGCAATACAACAGAAAAAAAATCTGAGGTTAATTCAATAAAAGTATTGCCTACAGTTACAAAAGTAGATGAAATACCTCCGTATATTACTTTGTATTCGCCAAAAATAATAGGAAATAAGCCTGCGATTTCTAACTCAGAGAAAATTATTGTTAAAGGAAATGTGAAGGACGATAGTAAAATTTATGAAGTAACAATTAATGGTTTTCCAACCGGTTTATCTAAATCAAATAATTTCGAAGCAGAAACATATTTAGCCGAAGGCGAAAATAATATTTATCTACGAGCAATTGATGAATTTGGCAATTCTTCGGAAATGAAATATCAGATTGTATATATTCCAATAAATAAGAAGGGTCAACGATATTCTAAACTGAATAAAAAAAATAAGCAGTTAAATAGTAATAAAACGGGTAAATATTATGCTTTAATAATGGGAGTAAACGAGTATTCCGATCCTTTAATAAATAATTTAAGCAGCCCTGTATCTGATGCCGAAAAGTTAAAGAAGGTATTGCTTAAAAGTTACACGTTTAAACCTGAGAATGTTAAATTATTAAAAAACCCTAGTCGAGAAAGAATAATTTCGGAATTAGATGAAATGAACAATAAAGTAACAGATAAAGATAATCTACTTGTTTATTTTGCCGGACATGGTTATTGGGAGAAAAACGATAAAATAGGATATTGGTTACCTTCTGATTCGAAACAACAAAATACTGCAAATTGGCTTAGAAATACTACACTCAGAGATTACCTGCGAACCATAGATACAAAACATACTTTGCTGATTGCCGACGCATGTTTTAGTGGGGGTATATTTAAAGAAAGAAAATCTTTTCATCAATCGGCAAAATCTATAAACGAACTAAAGGCCTTGCCTAGTAGAAAAGCTATGACAAGTGGAAGTTTAAAAGAAGTGCCTGATAAAAGTGTTTTTTTATTATATCTAACAAAACGATTAAAAGAAAATACTCATGATAATATTTCCGCCGAAGAATTATTCGATAGTTTTCATTTGCAGGTTGTTAATAATAGCCCTAATACCCCTTTATATGGAGAGATTAAAGATACCGGAGATGAAGGTGGGGATTTTATTTTTGTTAGAAAAAAATAAATATCATATAACATTGTATTTATAGAAATAAAATTGTCAAAAAAGTAAAATTTCAGCCTATTTATGTCATATTGAGCTTGTCGAAATAGCTTATTTTTAAAGAATAGATTAACTTCGTTGAGCTCGTTTCACTCGATTTTTCGACTTCGCTCAGGATGTTCCGCTAGCGCGGATTTGCAATCCGGGCTAATATATAAATGAAAATAAAAAAATGTCCGATAAATATAAAATATGAGATAAAGCATACCTGCCAGTCAGCAAAACAGACTTTGTAACATTAACAATTGTTGGTTGGATAGATGTATTTACGAGAAAATAACAAAAATTTATTTTTTCCTTTGTATTTTTCCTTTAATTTTTGAAAAATCAGCTTTAGATTCTTCCTTTCGTAATAAGCGTTCTATATTTTTTTGATGTGTAAATAACATCAAAATAGCTATTATTAATGAAAAAATTACCAATGAAGGAGTTGTTGTATTAAAAATAACAATTATTAAAAAAGGGAACGATAAACCTGCAATCATAGAACTTAGCGATACATATTTCGTAATAATAAGAGTTACAAAAAAGACTCCTGCCATTATTAATGTAGGATATAAGCTTATTGCACAAATTACCCCAAAAAGAGTTGCTACACCTTTACCTCCACGAAAACCAACATATATAGGGAAGATATGTCCTAGCAATGCGGCTATTCCTAGTAGTAATTGAATATTAATATAATCGCCACTATGCGGAATGTAATAATGAGTAAAATGAATAAGATTTACTGCAAGAAAGCCTTTAAGAAAATCAACAATAAAAACAATAATTCCTGCTTTTATTCCAAGCACTCTAAAAGTATTTGTAGCTCCTGCATTTCCACTTCCATGTTCTCTGATGTCTATATGATAAAAATATCTACCTATCCATACCGATGTAGGTATAGAACCTAGTAAATATGCAACGATTATTATTATAATGTTGATTATTAGCTGCATAATGTGTCATTTGTTAAATTTCTGCACTGCAAAGTAAATAATATTTTTCCTTCATGCAAATATGTAAATAATTTGTTTAGAATTTTTAATGCTATTGTTTGATATTAAGCTAAGTACATCGGTTATATATTGATTTAATAATTAATTTAGATAAATTGAACGATTTAAGTTTTTAGTCGGATAAGAATGTTTTTTTGATAAAAATATCCCTCTATCGGTAAAAGAAAGAAGGATAACGAGAATGTTAAATAAGGTTTAAAAATTTTATTTGCCGGGACATTGTTTTCTTACTTTTTCATCTATATTTTTTTCTCCGTAAGAAAGATCATATGCTGTGCTAAATTCTCTAGCTAGTTTATTTGCAGTTTTTATATAATCATCTTTATTTTCCCAAGTATTTTTGGGAGTTAGTATTTCTAATGGTACTCCGGGACATTGATTTGGAATGTTTACGTGAAATAGTTCATCGTGAACATATTCTACATTATCTAGTTCTCCCGATAGAGCAGCATCAACCATAGCTCTGGTATATTTTAGTTTAATTCTTTGTCCGGTACCATAGGCTCCACCGCTCCAACCGGTATTTATTAAAAATACATTTGTTTTAAATTTCTCCATTTTTTCTCCTAACATACGCGAATAAATATCCGGATTGGCAGGCATAAATGGTTGCCCAAAGAAACGAGAGAATGTAGCTTGTGGTTTTGTTATTCCTGTTTCTGTGCCTGCAAGCTTGCTGGTGTATCCCATTAAGAACCAAAGTTTTGCTTGATTAGTGTCGAGCTTAGAAATTGGAGGCAATACTCCATAAGCATCGGCAGTTAAAAATAATATTGTTTGTGGATGCCCCGATACTGACGATTCTTTAATATTACTTAAATATCTTAAAGGATACGATGCTCTTGAGTTAGGTGTTAATCTTTCGTCGAAGAAATCGAAATTTCCATCGGGGTAAATCATTGCATTTTCTATAATGGCTCCATGATTTAACGGATCATCTTTATGCATCGATGCATTATAAATTTCCGGTTCGTCTTTTTCCGATAAATTAATCATTTTTGCATAACATCCATTTTCAAAGTTTGCAATTCCGTCATCACTCCATCCATGTTCGTCGTCGCCTAATAATGCTCTGTTTGGATCGGCTGACAAAGTTGTTTTTCCTGTTCCCGATAGACCTAATAATAGGGCTGATTTCCCATCTTTACCTTCGTTAGCTGAACAATGTAATGGTAAAATACCCTCTAACGGAGTATAGTAGTTCATTGCTGTAAAGATTAATTTTTTTACACTTCCAAGATATGCAGACCCTATAATTAACCCAATTTTTCTATCAAAGTCCATTGCTACAAACATCTCGGAAGTTTTTCCATTTTTGAGTTGTCTTAAACGTCCTTTATATTTAGTTCTGTCTAATTTATCGTAGGGTAAACTTAATAAAGTAAATCCATTATCATTAAATATGCTTTGTTTAATATCTTTCGGGATGGGTCGAAACATATTGTCGGTAAACAGTGCGGTAAGAGCATGACAAGTAATAGTTTTTACAGGTAATGCAAATTTACTGTCTGCTCCAATAACTCTATCGGTTATATATACGTTTTCTTTTTTGCTCAATAACGTTAAGGCATCTTCAAAAACCAAATCAAAAGTTTCTTCGTTAATAGAATTGTTATTTTCCGATTTCCAATCGATATTTTTTTTACTTTCACTACGCTTTACAATATAAGTATCTTTAGGACTACGACCGGTAGATTCTGGAGGTGTCCAAGTAGCTAATACTCCGGTTGATGATGCAACAGCCTCATTATTGTCAAGTACCAATTGAATAATTTCGCTTCTGTTTAGATTATTTTTTACGGTTTTAAAAGTTTTTAGTGTATCTAATGCTTTGTTTTTTAAATAGTTTTTTTCAGTATTGTTCATGATAATGTAGCTTACTTTTTGTTTTATTTAATACTATAATTGTTTGTAGGTTTTATATTTTATCTTTAATAATTTTCCAAGTATTCTCGCTTAATTTCGATCCAATTACTTCAATTACTTTTCCGGCAAGTAACGAACCAATTTCACCACATTTAGGTAAAGGTAAATCATTTACTAAGCCATATAAAAAACCTGATGCATACAAATCTCCTGCTCCGGTTGTATCAATAGAATTTGCTTTTATTGAATTAACAATATATTTTTCGTTTTGTTTTTTTATTAAAGAGCCTTGTTTCCCAATTTTAACAATTGCAATATCGCACATGGTTGATATAATATCGAGTGCTTTTTCGGGTTCTTCGCCGGTAAACGCTTTTGCTTCTTCTTCGTTGGCAAAAACTATGTCGACATATTTCTCGACATATGTCTTTAAGAAGTGAAGATTTTCTTCAACAATATTGAAACTTGCTAAATCTAAAGAAATTTTTAATCCGTTAACTTTAGCTAAAGCTGCAGCATTTTGAAGTAAAGCATGGTTTTGAACCAAGTAACCTTCAATATGTAATATATCGAAACCCTTAAATTGTTCGTTTACAATATCGTCTTGGTTAAGTTCAATGGCAGCACCAAGATAAGTAGCAAATGTACGTTCCGAATCAGGAGAAACTAAAGCAATAGCTCTTCCTGTATCGTTTTTGCCTTTTAAAAGTAATGGTTTTATATTTTTGGCTTGCATATCTTTACTAAAGAATTCGCCGAATTCATCATCTCCAACTTTTCCTATATATGCTGTTGGTACGCCAAGATTAGCTAATCCATGAATTGTATTAGCTGCAGATCCACCGGATGATTGATGTTTTTCGAAACTAGAACTTGCAGAATTTATTTCTTCTGCGAATTCTTTTTTAGATAGTTGCATACTGCCTTTTTCTAATCCGTATTTTTTTAAAAAATCATCATTCGGAAGCTTTGTCATTATGTCAACTAGTGCATTTCCAATGCCTAAAACTTTTTTCATGTATTTGTTGTTTAAAATTTTAACACAAAATTAACATAATTTAAAATTATATAGTATAAAATCAATGTATAATTAGTAAATATATTTAGAGTGAAAAATAATT
>CAZDCZ010000039.1:0-29618 GCA_964504155.1 uncultured Bacteroidales bacterium
AGTTAGTAAAATAAAAAATAATTCAAGTAAAAAATATCTCAAAACGATTATATTTTTTACTTTTGAATTAAAAGTAAAAAAGTTACTGATTAAAAATACATTATGAATACAAAAATTTACAAAAGTTGTTTAATCATTTTTCTTTCTCTTTCGTCTTTAGCATTAAAATCGCAAGAGGTATGGAGTCTTGAAAAATGTATAGAATATGCCCAAAATAACAATATTCAGTTAAAACAACAGCATTTAAATACTAGAATAAACTCAAATGAGTATTTTCAATCGAAAATAAATCTTCTACCACAAATAAACGCCGGGGTAAGCCATAATTTTTCTTTCGGTAGAGCTTTAGACGAATCGACCTATGAATTTACAACCGGGCAAACTATACAATCGAGTAATTTTAATCTTAATGCCTCAGTAGATTTATTTAAAGGCTTTCAGAATAAAAATAGTATTCAACAAAAACACTATAACCTAAAAGCCAGTATTCAAGATGAAGAGAAATTAAAAAATGATTTATCTTTAAACATTACATCAGCATATTTGCAAATTCTTTTTAACCAAGAGCTGGTAATCAATGCTAAAAAGCAATTAGAAGTAACAATACAACAAGCAGAAAGAACAGCTCAACTTGTTAATGCCGGAAGTTTAGCAAAAGGAAGTTTATTAGATATAAAGGCTCAAAAAGCTTCGGAAGAATTACAACTTATAAAAGCCGATAATCAACTTCAGTTATCGTATTTATCGTTAGCACAGATGTTAGATTTAGATTCGCTTGAGAATTTCAGAATTGAAAAACCCGAAATAAATATTCTAACGAAACAAGTGCTTACCTCATCAAAAGACATTTTTAATATTGCAAAAAACGAAATGCCACAAATAAAAAGCTCTGAGTTAAAGTTAAAAAGCAGTATCGAGGGGATGCAAATTGCCAAAGGACTTAGATATCCAACATTGTCGGTTTATTATTCGTATGGTTCCAGATATTCAGATATACGACAGCGTATAATTGGTTCGCAAGCCCAATCAATTCTTTTTGGAGAAACAGCAAGTGGAGAAGATGTTTTTGCAATGTCGCAAATACCTATTTATACCGATTATTCTTTTAACGATCAGATCCTTGATAATAGAAATTCTGTATTAGCTTTTAACTTAAGCATTCCGATATTTAATAAATGGCAAACAAATAATTCGATTAGTAATGCAAAAATCTCTGTGTTAAATGCCCAATACAGTGTTAAAAATGAGCAAAACCAATTACTAAAAGATATTCAGCAAGCTTATGCCGATGCTTCAGCTGCATTAAAGAAATATTATGCTACAGAAAAAACAGTTGAATCGCTAGAGGAATCGTTCAGGTATACTCAGCAAAAATTTAATGTAGGAATGCTGAATTCTATTGATTTTAACAATTCAAAAAATAAATTATCGCAAGCAAAATCGGAATTTTTACAAGCAAAATATGAATATATTTTCAAAATGAATATTTTAAATTTTTATCAAGGGAATAAAATAGAATTATAAGATATTTTAAACATACTAATTACTCAAATATAAAAGCATGAAAACAAATAAATTACTAAAATATCTTCTCATATTTGCAGGTATATTAATTGTATTTGCAATTATTGGAAAGAAATCGGGATGGTTCGGAAAAGAAATTACAATAAAAGTAAGTACCGAAAATCCACAAAAAAGAACGATTACCGAAATTGTTACAGCAAGCGGAAAGATTCAACCCGAAACCGAAGTAATAATCTCCCCTGATGTGTCGGGAGAAATTGTTGAATTAAATATTAAAGAAGGAGATAAAGTAAAAAAAGGAATGCTTTTATTAAAAATAAAACCCGACACGTACAAATCTATGGTTGCTAGGGCAAAGGCTACTTTAAATTCGACAAAGGCCAATTATGCTAATTCAAAAGCTATTCTTGCACAGGTTCTCGCAAAAAGCAAACAAACAAAACAAAATTACGAACGCAACAAAACATTATGGGATAAAAAAGCTATTTCGGAATCGGAATACGAATCGGCCCTTTCTACATACGAAATGTCTAAAGCCGAAATAAATGCCAGCAAGAAATCTGTTGAAGCGTCGAAATTCACTGTAGAAAGCGCAAAAGCTACTCTAAAAGAAGCCGAAGAAAATCTTAGAAAAACGACAATATATGCTCCAATGAATGGTACTATCTCGCGATTAAATGTTGAACTCGGCGAGCGTGTTGTTGGAACAGTTCAAATGGCAGGAACAGAATTGCTTCGCATTGCAAATCTTAATCGTATGGAAGTAAAAGTCGATGTTAACGAAAACGATATTGTTAGAGTAAAACTAAACGACACAGCATTAATAGAAGTAGATGCGTATCTTGGAGAAAAATACAAGGGAGTAGTTACAGAAATAGCAAATTCGGCAAACATTAGTGGAATATCGACAGACCAAGTTACAAATTTTGATGTTAAAATACTCTTATTGCCAAAATCGTACAAAAAATTAATTTCAACTACTAACCCAAATCCTTTTCGTCCCGGCATGTCGGCATCGGTTGATATTCAAACAAATACAAAAAACAATATTCTCTCAATCCCAATTCAAGCTGTTACAACAAGAGTAGATACTATTAATAATTCCGACAGTTTAGAACTTAATATAAATAAAAAACTTGAAGAAGTAGTATTTGTTGTTTCGCAAGATTCTGCATTAATAAAAAAAGTAAAAACAGGAATTCAGAACAGTAAATACATAGAAATTATTTCGGGTCTGGAAAAAGATGAAGTTGTTATTGTTGCGCCATATAGTGCTATTTCGAGAAGACTAAAAGACAAATCGATTATTGAAGTAGTTGAAAAAAAGAACTTATTTAAAGAAAAAGACTAAGTTTGCAATAATAAAATTTTATTATAAAGCTTAATTTTAGATTTTCTAAGATTAAGCTTTATTTTTTAGATTTTTCTTAAAGTTTTAAATATGGCAATAATATTAAATATTGAAAGTGCTACATCTGTTTGTTCTGTTGCGCTTTCGCAAGATGGATATTTACTGGAAAGTAAAGAAAGTAATGAAGATAAATCTCATGCCAAATTACTCACTGTTTTTATCGACGAATTACTTAAAAACAATAATATAAAACCTAAAGATATTAATGCAGTATCGGTTAGTAAAGGTCCCGGTTCGTATACAGGTTTACGTATTGGAGTTTCTACAGCAAAAGGATTATGCTATGCTACCGACTCAAAATTAATTGCCGTAAACACCTTGCAGGCTATGGCATTTGGAATAATTTGGAAAATACAAAATAATGAAATAAAAATTTCCGATACTGAAAATGTTCTTTTATGCCCAATGATTGACGCGAGAAGGATGGAAGTATATTCTGCCATATTTAACCTTAATGGAGATTCTATTAGGGAAGTAAAAGCAGAAATTATTGAAACAAACTCATTCGCTGAGACTTTGAAAAATAATAAAATACTATTTTTTGGCGATGGTTCCGAGAAACTCACAAATACCATAATACATAAAAATGCCATTTTTATAAACGGCTTTAACCCATCGGCAGAATATATGATATCGTCAGTATACGAAGCATATAAGAAAAATGATTTTGTTGATCTGGCATATTTTGAACCATTCTATTTAAAGGATTTCATTGCCACAAAACCAAAAAAAAATATCTTTAAATAAAATATTAATAAACAATAAAAAAATATTTAGCAAGATTGAAATATCTCAAATGATTTAAACTATTTTTGCAAAAAATTATATTACTATGGCAAATACCTCAGATTTTAAAAACGGATTATGTTTAGATATAGACGGTAATCTATTCGTAATTACACAATTTCAACATGTTAAGCCGGGTAAAGGCAGTGCATTTGTAAGAACTAAACTTAAAAATATAAAAACCGGAAAAGTTATAGACAGGACTTTTAATGCAGGAGTAAAAGTTAATACTGCTCGTATAGAAAGACGTCCATATCAATATTTATACAGCGACGATATGGGATATAACTTTATGCATTTAGAAACTTTCGAGCAAATATCCATTCAAAAAGAAATTATTAATTCGGCAAACTTACTTAAAGAAGGACAAGCAACAGAAATAGTCTTTCATGCTGATACGGAAACAGCATTGTTTTGCGAATTACCACCATTTGTTGAGATGGAAGTAACTTACACCGAACCCGGATTAAAAGGAGATACTTCTTCAAGCACATCGTTAAAACCTGCTAAGATAGAAACAGGAGCTGAAATTTATGTTCCGTTATTTATAAATACCGGAGACAAAATAAAGATCGACACAAGAGATAATTCTTATTCGGAAAGAGTAAAATAGTAATATTTTTCATATATTTACTTGTTTGTAATATGTAAAATACTATGAGTCTAGGAAGAAAGGCATCAATAAATCGATTACAGCTTTTTTCATTTAAGCTAAATTCGTTACTTGCAATAACAAAGGCAATTAATGCAAATCTTTCTACTGAAGAATTATTAAAAAAATACAAGACATTACTTAAAGATGATTTGAATATTGGAAGAACACTAATATTTAAATATGATAAAAGTTGGAAAGTAATACTAAATTACGGTTGTACAAAAAAGAATATTAAAAATATTGATATAGAAAAAGATTTACTGTGTCATAAAGAAATATCGTTTGTTACTTCATCTCAGAGCATTGGCTTAAATGGTTTTGATAATATTATTCCGGTATATAATAACAATGTACCAATCGCCTATGTTTTAATAGGCGATATTGATGAAGAAAAAGCAGGTGTAAGTCCTACAATTAAACACTTGTATTTTATTCAAACTCTTTCGAATATTATTATAGTAGCTATTGAAAATATTCGTTTATATAAAGAAAGTTTAAAACAAGAAGCCTTAAAGAAAGAGCTTGAATTAGCATCGAAAATGCAAGCTATGTTAATACCCGAAGAAAGTCAATTGCCCAATAACAACAGAATAAAAGTCTCTACATTTTATCATCCACACTCAGAAGTTGGTGGCGATTATTACGATTTTTTACAACTCGATAAAAACAAAATAGGATTTTGTATTGCCGATGTATCAGGGAAAGGAATTTCTGCAGCCCTTTTAATGTCGAATTTTCAGGCAAATTTAAGAGCATTATTTACTACAAACTCTCCTCTCTCGGAAATTGTTATCAAACTTAACAAAACTGTATTATCGGCAGTTAATGGAGAAAAATTTATTACTCTTTTTATTGGCAGATACGACTATTCTACAAACAAACTTGAATATATTAATGCTGCTCATAATCCTCCGTTTTTATACGATATTAACAACAAAAAATTAAGCTCACTTAAAGATGGCTGTGTTGGAATAGGTATGCTCGACGAAATTCCAAGTATAAAATCAGGAGAGATAACAATATCTCACCCATCAAAATTGTTTTGTTATACCGACGGTCTTGTCGAATTAGTTAGTGGAAACAGTGTAAAACTAAGAACACAAGAAATAGAAAATTGTCTTATAAATGACGATACTATCGATAAAAATATTGACGCAATAATAAAAAAACAAGGCATCCTAAACGATAATATTGCTATTTTTGATGATATTTCGATGATTGGTATTGAACTATTTTAACAAATAAACACATACGGAAAATTACCCTATTTTATTTACATAAAATGTTTTATTGCAAGAACAACGGTCTTTAGTCGACAGTTAAAAACCTATCAACTTCAATTTTCTACTAATTTATTTTTATCCCTTGCACGGTAAAATTTAATAGTCAACAAAAAACAAACCTTTAATTAAACTGAGCTCTAAAATTTACATGTGCCGACTCTGTTCCTAAAACAGTTATTAAATCACCTATTTTAAGAACACTATCTCCATGAGGAATTGAAAGATTATTGTTTCTACGAATTAGAATTAAAGAACCATCTTTATGAAATGGAATATCTTTAATTGCCTTTCCATTAATATTTTTATTTCTTACTTTAATTTCTTCTAAACTAAAATTGTCGAAAGTTTCAATCAAAGTGTGATAAACTGTAGGAGAACAAATAATATTTTCTATTGTAGCAGCAATAACCCTTGTTACATCAATATATTCTACATTTATCGATTTTAATTTAAGTTCTGTTTTTAAAGTCGATGCTTTAGTAATTAATTTTTCGTGATAAAACTCTTTTCTTAATAAATTTGAAATTACTAAATCTTTTCTTTCGTTACCGGTAAGAACAACAACATAATCATTAGGAGTAAGATTAATCTCATTGTAAGTACTTCGTACTAAAGCATTACCAAGATGCACATTTAATCCTTTAGAAAAAATATCGAGATATCTGTTTTTATTTCTTTCTAAAATTATTGAAGCTTTTCCATGCATATTTAATCTTCGTGCAAGCAAAACTCCGGCACTGCTTCCTCCAATAATTATTATTTTATTTTCTTTGAGAATATCTATAGGATTCAAATAATTATATAATAATGGAGAAAAAATACAAGTAAAAATAGCCATTAAAATAAAACTTGCATTTATCGACGAATCGATAATGCCCATATCCATACCAATTTTAGATGCAGCAATTATTAAACTCAAGCGAGATGCCATAAGAAATCCTCCGGCAAGGGCTTTTCTTGTTCCAAATAATCTTGCCCATAATAAAGAAGGAATTAATTTTATTAAAAACAAGATAGCACCTAAAGAAATAAGAAATATTACTAATTTAGTATCTATATTATAAAATGACGAGATATCGAATTGCGCACCTACCATAATAAAGAATACAGGAATAAAAAACCCATATCCAATACCATCTAATTTAATTAGTAAAATTGAACGTCCTTTATGAGAAAAAATTGATAATAATAATCCCGACAAAAAAGCACCCAGCAACATTATTTCGCTACCAATAAATTGGGATAACACAACGAAAATAAGAATTATTAATAAGGTTCCACGAATCTGTATCTGCGATGCTGCATGCGATAACTGATATAACATTTTTTTAAACAAAGGTTTCTGCATTATCCTTAAGCCAATTTTATAAAAAACATAAAACACAGCTATTAAACCAACAATATAAAATAGCTCGAATTGAAATCCGTTTTTTAAAATAAATGCTGTAAACGAAAATAATATTATGCTAAAAATATCGGCAATAGCGGCAGCTGTTATTATCATTTGTCCGAAACGAGAATTATTCTCGCTTCTGTTTTTTAAAACAGGAAGTATTATTCCAACAGAAGTAGTAACCATTATAAGGGCAAAATACCACAAATTTTTAATTTCTATAATTTTAGAAAGAGCCAAGGTGCCTATGTACGAAAGAAATAAGGAAATTATAAAAAATGAAATACCAACTAATAATGGGTTTTTAAGATAGCCGGAAAAACTCAATTTCTTTCGAGGCAAGGATGCTGCAATTTGATCGGTATCTATTTCGAGACCACCTAAAAACATTAAAAATATAAAACCCGATAAAGCCAAAGGCTCAAGCGAAGAAAGCGAAACATCATTAAAATTGACAATAACAAATTTTCCAACAATAAAACCGGCAATAATTTCTGCTATTACTGTGGGTAACTTATCGAATTTTAATAATGATAATACAATAGGGACTAACCACGCAGTAGCAATTACTATTAATATAGGGAAATAATTAAATTCGAAAGAGATATTTAATAAGCCCCAAGAGTAAAAATTTAAGATATCCATAAAATTTACTTTCTATTTATATATTTAAACTTTGCACATCAACACAATAAACATCACCTTATAGCAGATTCTTCAGTTTATTTTCATCAAACAATATAAGAAAAAAATAAATAATAATTTGAATAAATAATCTCGTTGACATGAAACTTTAATTTACAATTAAAAAATAATACCTTAGCACATTCAATTTTAGAGAAATTATTAGTTATTAAAATACATATGAAAAAAATACTATTTTATATAGCTCAAGAATATTATTGGCCAAGCTTAGAACCTATTTACAAAGAATTTGAAAAAGATGGCAATTACGATTTATATTTAAGCATAGGAAAAAATCAAAAACGATTTTTATATCTCTTCTTGATTTCACAAAAAAAAAATATTGAAAATGTTTTTAAAACTAAAGGATATAAGATTACTAATAACACAGAAGGTTTTGATGCTGTTTTTTGTGGTGCTCAAGTACGAAATCCAAAACAATTTGGCAATGCAAAATTAATAAATGTAGATCACGGTCCCGGAATAAAATCATTGCGTTACCGACATTTACTAAAACAAAAAGACACAAAATACATCTGTTTTGTTGAAGGAAAATACAGAATGGAAAAATTCAGAAAATATGGCTTAGATAAAATACATGATGTTTTCGATACAGGTTTACCAAAGCTTGATAAATTCTTTAACGGATATTTCGATAGAAACAAGCTGATTGAAGAATATAATCTAGATAAAAACAAAAAAACAGTATTATATGCCCCATCGTATAAACCAACATCTATTTTTTTAGTTGGACATAAAATAGCATCCTTACTCAATAAATATAATGTAATAGTTAAATTACATCCATACAGTTGGAGTGGCAAATATGCCTCGCACTCGCATCATAGATTCTTCGAGCGTTTACAAAAAAAACATTCTAGCCTACATTTAGTATCACCCGACAAACACGATATTATGCCATATATGTTTGTTGCCGATACAATGATTAGCGATGGTTCGAGTGTTATTAACGAATTTCTTTCGCTAGAAAAATGCGGTATAATAATTAACTTACCCGAAGAAACTCACTCCGATGGTAAATCGCTATTAGAAAACGAAAGCTCTGAATGGCTAAAAGATTCTTTTATTCATATTAATCCCGACGAAGACATACATAAAGCCGTTGACGAAGCTATTAATCCGAACGAAGAAAGAAAATTACATCTAAAAAAAGATAAAGAATATGTTTTCTCGCATACCGATGGGAATTCTGCAAATAAAGTAAAAAGCATATCGGAAAAATTATTTTAGTAATTCTTTTTTTCGATATGTAAATAATATAATAATATGACAGATATAAAAACAGCAATAATATTAGCAGCAGGTAGAGGAACTCGCTTAAAAAACATGACCGAGAATATGCCTAAGCCCATGGTTAACGTAAATGGCAAATCTATTATTAGTAAACTTACAGAACATCTTATTAATAACGGAATAAACAAAATTGTTGTTCTTGTTGGATATATGGCAGATTCGCTAAAAGAGCACCTTAAGGAATATGAAAGCACGGTTGATATAGTTTTTATTGAGAATAATATTTACGACACAACAAATAACATTTACACCCTTTGGTTAGCAAAAGATTATTTGAAAAACGGATTTTATCTTTTCGAAGCCGATATATTTTGCGAAAATGATATAATTAAAAATCTACTTTCCGATTCAAGAGATAATATTATGCTTGTCGGTAAATTCACTTCATTAATGAATGGCACCGTTATTTCGCATAAAAATAATTCCGAAGAAGTAGATAAAATGTATCTGAAAAAAGAACAAATAAATAATTTCGATTACTCTGATAAATATAAAACTGTTAATTTCTATAAAATAGGAGCAGATTTCGTTAACACATTTTTCTTGCAAAAACTCGACGAACATATAAATAAAAAAGATACTAACTCGTATTACGAATTAATTATTAAAGAAGCTATTGATAAAGGACATACATTTTACAGCATTAAAATTAATGAACTAAACTGGTGGGAGATAGACAATCAAGAAGACTTAGAAATAGCCGAAGAAATTTTTAAATAAAAAATACTCTGTATTCTATATAAAATTTCATTTACAAATTATTCTTCACAATTTTAAATTTTTTCCACGACATAGCAAACTTAATTTCCGGATAAGAATATTCTTTACCCAGATGTTCTTTTATTATTTTTAGAAGATCGGTATCAAGCTCTTTTGCTGCCTCCATGATTTTTGTTGCTTTTTCTGCCGGTACAAATTTTTCTATATCAATTTGTCCAAGTTCTACATATTTACTTAAATGACTTTGTATTGTTGTAACATTTAATCCTCTCTCGGCAGCTATTTCTTCAGCGTTTTTTCCTTGCTCGTATAATTCGTATGTAATTTGTGAGGTCTTTACTTTTGATTCTCCTTTTTTCTTCTTTTTCTTCTTTTCTGATTTTACACTTTTTCCTTCCTCGGGTTTTTCAATATTTTCGGAAATCGATTTAATCGTTTCATTATTTATTTCTTCCTTATTCATTATTGCCACACATAATGCTTCGGCTTTATGTATTTCAATTATTTGTCGGTAAAATATTCCTTGAAGTGCTTTTAATTCATTGATATATTTCTTTACTCCTTTTTCACCTTTCAGTAAGATACACTGATTTTCTATTTCGTTTTGCTTTTCTTTTAGCAAAGGAATAAAATACTCTTTCGCGGCCTTAACTCTTTCATTTAATCGAGACATAGAATCCGATTCACCTGACTTTATTATTGCATTTATTTGATTTTGAAATTTTCGTGAAATCTCGACTAATGTATGCGTATTTTTAAGCAATTCTTCGGCCCATGGCAAATACTTCTGCTTTGCCGACTTCTTTTTATCTTTATCGTAAGTTTCTTTATGTTGGCGTAGTTCTACTGTTAGACTATTAAAATTAAAAGCCTCAGCAACTTTATTATTAACATATTGTTTCGATGCAATCTCGTACTTTTTATCGGCATCGACAGCCGATATTTTCGATTGAGCAAAAGTAGCAAGATCATCGTCAATTTCGGGACCCGACAATCTTACAGGCGCAGCCAATATTAAGCCTTTTAACGAAGTTAATCGTGACAAAGCAACATATGTTTGTCCGGCGGCAAACGACTGAGAGATATCGATAACAGCTTTTTCGAATGTCAAACCCTGACTCTTATGTATAGTAATAGCCCAAGCCAATTTTAATGGATAATGACTAAAGGTGCCAACAATTTTTTCTTCAATTTCTTTTGTTGTCTGATTTAATGCGAATTTCTTATTTTCCCAAGTATAATGTTCCACCTCTGCCGATGGAGAACCATCAGCGAAACTAACTATGATATTATCGTTAGAAACAGATTCTATTTTACCAATCTTACCATTGAAATATGCCTGCCTACCCGAATAATCGTTTTTAATAAACATTACCTGCGCTCCTAGCTTTAGCTCTAAAGAAACATCAACAGGGAAAGAATACTCGTTATAATCGCCAAGAACTTCGGCATCGAAACAAAACGACTCTCCATTGAGTTTTTCTAAGGCTTGCTTATTTATTGTATCGGCTTTATAATTATGTGTTGTTAAATAAATATATCCTTCATTATCGAGCAAGTTAAACTCTTGCTTATATTGTTTATTAATAATATCTATATCGGTTTTGCTAATTTTATTTAACCTAAAATGGTTTAATAAATCAATAAATTCCGAGTCGGTTTGACGAAATATCTTTTCTAATTCTAAATAAATTAAATCTGTTTGTTTTAATGATGAAGCATTAAAGAAAAAAACATTTGAATAATAATTTTTCAAGACCTTCCATTCATCGTTTTTCACAACAGGCGGTAATTGCCATAAGTCGCCAATAAATAAGATTTGCAATCCACCAAAAGGCTTACTGCTTCGTCGAACATATCGCAAAATTGTATCAATAGCATCGAGCAAATCGGCACGTAACATACTTACCTCATCGATAATTAACAACTCCATTTCGCGTAATAAAGATTTCTTTTGCGAATTCATTCGAAGATTCTTAATAAGTGTTCTCGGAGTTGTTAACTGAAAAGAATAATTTCCCTGGTTAGGAATAACATTATCGGGAATAAACGATCCGAAAGGCAAATGAAACAATGAGTGCAGAGTTACACCTCCTGCATTAATTGCTGCAATTCCGGTTGGAGCAGCTATAACAGTTTTTTTATGTGTAGTGGCAACAATCTGTTTTAACAAAGTGGTTTTACCTGTTCCGGCTTTCCCTGTTAAAAACAAAAGCTGATTTGTCCCGTTAATAAATTTCGTAACATAATATGAAACATCTTTATCTTTATCTTTAATCATTCCTCAAAAATATTTTACAAAACCTTAAACTACAATTTATCTGTTTCGTGCCAATTATAAAGCTCTTAGCATAGGTAAAACTAAACATAATCTATTTATTATTAAAATATTTATTGTTTTTATTAAGAAAATTCTATTGGTAATTATTGGCTGTTAACTATTCAATCTCTATCGGAGTTTAAAACTCCGACAAGTCGAAAAAGACCTTGTCGGGTTAAGAAAACATCCAAGCCATTAATAAAAAAACCGACCCGTCAGGGTCTGAAAGACCTGAGGGGTATTATAAGATAAAACAATTAACTTTAACGTGAGTATATGGTGCGTTTGGGTTTAAAAGATAAAACTTTAAATTACGCAAAGAACAAAATATTTGAATTTTACCTTATCAAATTATTTAAAAAAGCAAAATTTAAATATTTTGTAGAGCAAATTAAAAGTTGTGCTCTTTCAATTTGCTTGTTTATCCAAATGCTCTATATACAATGTTATTAGAAACAGTGTTAGTCTATTATAATTACTTTTTCAGACTGCATATTTTGTCCGTTTATAACTTGTAAATAATATATGCCTGTTTGAAAATGACTTACATTTATTGTCGTTTGACTATTTTTAATATTTCGTTGATAAATAGTTTTTTGATATTTATCTAACAACCTTACAGTATATTCAATATTAGGATTAGTTTTTTCTGCTCGATCAATATTCACAGTTATTATATTGTTTGCAGGATTTGGTGAAATTTTTAGTTCAAAAGGAGGCAAATCTCCACCATGACCAACAACTAAATCAACATTACCTTTTGCTACAATACGCTTTGACGATGTTTGATAGTAATTTCCACTACCGTTACTTGCTCTCACAAATAAATAAAATATCGTTTCTTCTCCAGGCAACGGTGTTGGTTTTTTGCTTTTGGATAGAACAGAGTTTAAAGTTAATTGATTTGACGAAGAATTTGCATACCAACTACCTGAACCAAGGTAAGAAACATAAGAATTACCAGTAATAGTAGCTTTTACTCCAACCCAAGTTTTTTCCCTTACGCTAATCGGATTGCAATTACCAAGTAAAATTTCAGCTTCTACCCAACCCAAACCTCTTGTAATAGAATTTACTGCTTCAACAGTATAAGTATCTGTTCCCTGCCCGCTAACATAAGACAGGTTGCTGCTTTTTGTCCAGTTTACTATAGCTTCGGGTGGCAGATTATTAAGAGTAAATGTTGCACCGGAAGAGCAAACTGTGGTGGGGCCGGAAATGGTTGGTTCTCCATTGTAATAACAATATTCTTCCATGTGCAATTTCCAAATACCCCGACCAAATGTTCCTATATATAAATCTCCTGTAACTCTGTTTAATTCCATATCTGTAACTATTAGGTTTGGCAAATCCGAACCTAATCTGTACCAAGTATTTCCACCATCATTTCTATAATAAACACCCATGTCTGTTGCTATTATAATTTTTTCATTTATATCATCATAAAGCATCTTATTTACCGGCATATTTGGCAAGCCCGAAGATTTATTATCCCATGTATCTCCACCATTACTAGAATACAAAATTTTATAATCTTCATTTAGACCGCCAAAAGCAATCCAAACCTTTTGCGGATCGTTGGGATGTGTTACAATGTCTCTAATAGGAGCACTAGTATGAGAAAAGTTAAATATTTCCCAACTCGTTCCTCCATTTGTTGATTTTCTTAAACCAGAAAAATTTTACCCCCACCAATCAAAGTTTGAATAATAAATGTAATCAGGGTTTGATTCATTAACTTCTATATCAAAAATTACTCCCCAAGCATCATTGTTTAAAACAGCGAAACTCCCCACTGTACCACCATTTGTAGATTTTAACAATTCTGCTTTACCTTCGCTACTTGTCTGTGTCGCATAAATAATATTTGAATTGCTTGGATCAAAAGTAAAAGCACCATCCATATCCATAAATTCAACTCCAGTATTTTCGTTAAAATTATCACCATCAGTACTTCTATATAATGTACTATTAACTGTTGCAAATTGAATATTTTTATTGGTTCTATGAATTTTACTTGTACCCCCATCGCCACCTTTAGCATGCTCCCAATTATTGTCAGTTTTTCTTCGTAAAGTACCGCAATCGTGAGTGCCTCCAAGTATTAAACCGGGGTCTTGTTCCGAAATAGCAATATCGTAAAATTGGTTTACCGATAAATCTCCATTACACGATACCCAACCATCATCTGCTCCTGTTGTGTTACGCACAACTCCTCCATCGGTAGCAAGGTAAGCTATATTGTCATTTGCTCCGTTGGGAAATAAAAAATCACGGATATCGGCATGCATATATTTCAAGTTAGAACTAAAAGTTAGACCACTATTTAAAGATTTAAATATTAAAATACCCCCTGCATAGATATTGCCGTTAGGTGATATTGCTAACGCATTTACGTAATTCTTAACATTTTGTACAGCATTTATATAACTCCAAGTTAATCCTCCATTTATGGATTTCTTTAAAGTACCAGTACTTCCATTTTCGTATAATGCATAAATACAATTTTCAACAGGATGCCATGCAATATTTATGTTACTGATATCCGGATGACCCAAATAATTTATTTTTGACCATGTGCTACCGGCATTGCTTGTTTTATATATTGCATTTTTACCACTAATGTATATTTCATTGGTATTATTTGGATTTATAACAATTGATCGAAACCCGACATCTCCCGGATTAACATTAGTATTTGTCCATGAATTGCCTCCATTGGTGCTTTTATAAACTGTTGTGGTAGAAAGTATATACATTATATTGGAGTTGTTCGGGTCGAACACAATCTTACTCAAATAAATCTTTTCTTCCGGTGAGAGATTCATATTTGGCATCGGATTCCATGTTAATCCACCATCGGTACTTTTATAAGCTCCAAGGCTATAATCTCCTGTCATTTTCATCATACCATTAAAATGAATTCCGGTAACAATAAAAATTGTATTCGAATTATTCGGATGCACTACCACATCGGTAACTCCCATCCCTGCATAATTATCGGTTAAGCATTCCCAGTGTGGGTAAGTTGCTGTAGGGTTTGTCGTTTTCCATAAACCTCCTGTAGTTGCACCTGCATAAATAATATTTTGATTGTTAGGATCAGAAGTAAGACAAGCAACATGCCCCATATAATTTGGAATATTCATTAGATCTTCTTTTGGGCCAACAAATTCCCACGTTGTGCCTGTACCTCCAACAGGAAAAGATGCAGAATTAAAAATACTATGCCATGCATCGGCATAAGCAGTTTCACTACCATCGGTTCCTGTACGGGTATCCCAAAAACTACGCCACCGTTTATACCTTTTTAATACAGAATAATCGGCTCCGGCTTTTAAACTACCTGAATTCTGTTCGATCTGTTCTACTTTTTCAAAATAGTTTAAACTTTCATTGTTCATTATGTCTTGTATGCTTTGAGAAAATCCCTGATGCGATACAAATACAGCTATGAACATGAATACAAAAAATGTTTTTTTCATAATCGTTTGGTTTTTATTTAACAATAAATTTTCCTGTATAAATTTTATTTTTTGAATTACTTATTTGGTATAAATAAATTCCCGTCTTAAAATCATTATGGTTTATTTCAATGTTATTTTTTGTAAAGCAATTGTAAACTTCCTGTCCTTGTATATTAAAAATCAGGATTTGGTATTCGATATTTTTATCGGGTAATTCAATAATTGATTTATCTGAAACTGGATTAGGATATATTTTAAATTCATTATCAACAATAATATCCTTGTTATCCATAATAATATAATCCTTTGTTATGATTCCCACAGTATCATTCCCTTTAATATAACCTACCAGTTCTGATAGTGAATTCCATTCAAAGCCATCAATTTTGTGATATACTTCACCAAGCCCAGAAGTATATTTTATTTCATGTTCATCCCATACATCATAATTTCTAATTAATATTTTATCAGTTGAATCAAAAATGCTAAAAAAGTCATGTGAATCCGACGAACCCAATGATTTAGTATACAAACCATTTGAGTTTTTGACACATTTTAAAACTGTATAATTATAATTATCATACCAATCATTTTCTAAATAACTTTTAATTTCAACCAATTCATTATTAAACTTATTTGTGGGATGATCGGGAGAATTAACAAATTTTAAACTAGAATTATATTCGGATGGATTAGAATGTAGACCTGTCCATTCAAGATATTTAACAGAAATATCATATTCGACTGTATCTTGTATTACTCTTTTTGAATCAATAGTAATTTTTTTTATAAAATTCATTCTATCACTTTCTACTTGCCATTTGTCTCCATGATACTCAAATATGTCTCCAATCTCGAAATTAAATATGTCATAAAAATCGGGTATAGAATCTCCTGCAACATTATTTACTCCAACCAAATTATAGCTATTTTCATCATAAACAGAACCAAACTTTATAATCCCATACTTTTTTGAAATAATTATAGTATCATTGGTTGATAAGCCAATAATCTTTATTGAATCTAGACCATCAAATATAAATTCTTCTGATTCTTTTAAAATTGTTGCTTGAATATTATTTATTGTGTCAAATAACCAATTTTGATTCTCTTTTGCCTTTTGTTTAATAGTAAACTGGTTAGGAAAACTGAAAAAATAAGTAGAATCTGTTTTTTTTACTTGTTCTTGAAAAAACTGGGGTATATCATAAAATGCAAACTGTGGATAGCCATTATAATAAGCAGGACAAGTATCACAATCTATAACTATTCTATTGAAGTAAAAAATAGTATCACCTCCTTCTACTTGAACAGAATCAATCCGGATTGTGTTTATCTCATTCGCATTATCAATATAATTATACTTATAAGCCTTATTTATTAAATTCCAGTTCTGAGCGTATGTTAAATGAAATATTGCTACTAATATAATCGAACACATAAAACTTTTCATATTTTTTTAGTTTTTATTTAACAATAAATTTGCCTGTATAAATTTTATTTTTCGAATTACTTATTTTATAAATATAAATGCCGTGGTTAAAATCGTTTCGATTTATTTCAATGTTGTTTTTTGTAATACAATTGAAAACTTCAACACCCTTTAAATTATATATTTGAATATAATAATCAGTATCATTTTCAGGTAACTCAAGTAGTGAAATACCTGTTACCGGATTGGGATAAATGAAAGTTCCTGATTTATTTTCTACATCGTTTATTCCTATAGTGCAATAATCTTCTATTAAAAAATAAATGTTGTCAATCATCCAACCTGCTTTATTGTTATCAATACCATCACTTATGAAATTAAATCGAATTGTAATTGAATCTAAATTGGAAGCTTTATCATCATTCCAGTACCATTCAATACCACTATTGTTCCAATTATTTAAATATTCTCCACTAAAAGCAAATTCTCCATTATTTATGGTATCACCAATTCCATAAAAATTTTGAAAAAATATATCATCAACATTATCATCATTTAATACATTTATCCAATTTTCTTCATTATCATAAGAAATATCAATAAAACCCCCATCGTAAAGAGTATCTGTTTCATATTTGTGATTGAAGTATAGAAATAAAGTACTAATACACCTGTTTTTTGCCCATTCGGATTTTGTAATCAAAAATTGGAATGAAGAATGGTTATTGGGCGGGTAAGAATTAATGGTGTCGGTTATTATGGAATTTGGAACAGTATAAGCTGTATCGAATGCTGTTTTGTACGGCTTTCCTATTTGCCAAATATTTTCAGGATTATCGTCATCAATTACCCAAGGATTTATACTATCAGTTAGCCATCCTCCCAATCCATGGTCAGGATAATTTGTTTCAAAATCCGTTAATAAAAATATTATAATCTTGTCAGGATGTTGGGCTTTTAAGTTTATGAATGTAAACAAAATGATTAATATAAGCAGATGTTTTTTCATTAGTAGATTTTTTAAAATTAAAATAAATTTAAACATAATTTAAAAAAGGTCAAAGTCTTTATCTATTTATTCCAAAAAACAGGAAAAGGGTACCCTTTAATTTGAATTTTTCCATAAACGTTTCTAATTCGCTGAAAATCAAGATAAAAAAACTTACAACTAAAGATGGTAAAATTTTAGGTTAACTAGGTTTTGCTAAAAAACAAATAGTAAAATCGATAGTTATTCGATAATAACTCAAATATTTGCTACATATAATATAAACTCCGACAAGTCGAAAAAAGACCTTGTCGGGTTAAGAAAACATCCAAGCCATTAATAAAAAAACCGACCCGTCAGGGTCTGAAAGACCTGAGGGGTATTATAAGATAAAACAATTAACTCTTTCAGGGCTTGAAACTTCTTACACAAAACTAATTAATACAAATCGATACTAAAAATAGCTTCTATTTTTTATACGTTCTTCTCGACAAAAAAACCATTGCACAAACGACACTACTTATTGATTTAGTATTTATTATTTAGATACCAATAAGCTAAAAAACAAATAGTAAAATCGGTAGTTATTCGATAATAACTCAAATATTTGCTACATATAATACAAACTCCGACAAGTCGAAAAAAGACCTTGTCGGGTTAAGAAAACATCCAAGCCATTAATAAAAAAACCGACCCGTCAGGGTCTGAAAGACCTGAGGGGTATTATAAGATAAAACAATTAACTCTTTCAGGGCTTGAAACTTCTTACACAAAACTAATTAATACAAATCGATACTAAAAATAGCTTCTATTTTATAATTATTTGTCTCGGGTAAGAAAGAATATCGAATTCCCGACTCGAAAGGAAACTGAATTCTAAACAAATGATAATCGGCAGTTAATTCGCATCCTACAGAATAGATATTATCTTTCGCCCACAAAATATTTCCTGTATTATTATCGATATATCGAAACTGATTTAAACCATAATCGAAAAACAAATCGGCTTTTATTCGTTTTAAATAAGCAAAGCTGCCAAGTGATAAATCGGGGTAAACAATCGGTAACACATAATCGATATTTGATAAAAATAATTTCTCGGTAAATTGTTTCTCCATGCCACGAGGAAAATTCAATTGCGAATTAAAAAAATATTTTGTCGAGTTTTGTTCCTGATATTTTTCAGAGATTTTTATTCCATGATTCTTAAATAATCCCGGCAAAAAAACTATCCCTTCCGAGTAAAATATTGAACCGAATATCTCGTCTTCGAAAGGAGTATTTATAAGATTAATATTGGTAATAAAACCAAATTTTGGTTGTATATCGCATTTTGCCAAATGCTTATAAGTGCCAAAATATAATCTATACTGCATTATTTGCATTCCTTTTATATAATTATTGTTTACATAATTATAGTAATACGAATTATTATAAGAATATTTTATCGAGGGACGAAAAAATGTTAGATTCGAACCCATAGAAAAATCAAAGGGCAATATTGTTTCTATTGATAAATCAGTTCCTGTATTTCCTATTTCCGGCATCCAATCGGCCGAACCGGAAACAATTCCAATCTGTTCTCCATATTCTGAACTTATTCTAATTTCAGGATACAATCCTTTATATATCAGCGATGAATAAAATTTATTGCTCCCATTTTTATATCCATATCCCAATATTGCAGTTGTTGTACTAAGTTTATCTTGTGAAATAAGCATTAATCCGGGAGCTAAATCGTCGAGAATTTTGTTTGTATTAAATGATGAAAAATCGGTAGTGTAATCTTCATAATCGAAATAAAACGGAAGCCAACTATGAAAATTAAATGCATTTTGCCATTTTCTAAATGGTTTTGCTGCAAACTCCTTATTATCTATACTATCGAAGTGAATATTTAAAGATTTTTCTTTGTTTATCAATTGTTCGAATGCAAGATTACGAGTACTAACTTTACTTTTTTCTTCGAAAGAGTTTAAATTTAATGGAACAGAAACAATTTTTCCACCTTGCGAAGAGTATTCAGAAGCAATTAAAGCACTATTATTCTCATTTACATCAAAATCGGCCATGCCATACTGTGATGCCGTAATTTTAAAGCTTTCGGAAGTATTAAGATTATATAGATAAATATTATCGATTCCCGAATAGCTTGAATGAAAATATAAATTATCGTCTACAAGCCTTATGTTTTGTATGTCTTCGTAATCGAATGCTAAAATATTCTCCCAAACTTTATTATTAATATTATAACGCAATATTCCTTTTCCGTTTTTGCTTACTCCAATTACATATACAAATTTATTATCGTTAGACCATTTCGGATTTTGAAGAAATATCCCTTCTGGAGATTCAATCTTATTATAAACATCACCATTAAACGTGCTTAAGAAAACTAAATAGCACTGATTTTTTTCATTTACTTCTATTGCAGCTATCTTATTTGCATTATTCGACAAGTCGGGTGCAAAATAGCGCGTTTTTAAAGAAATAGTTTTTGCTTTCTTATTTCGGATATCTAATATTTTTATTTCGGAATATTCCCTATTTTTCCATCGTACATCGTGCCTTCTCTCCGACCAAACAAGCTTATTATTTGCATACGCCAAATCTTCTGATGATAAAATTCCCGGTTTACATAATACTGTTTGTTTTAAACTATCGATTAGTACAATTTGCAAAATATGCGATAATCCACGTTTAAAGGCTACAATCTTATTATTACCAACATATTGAGGATTAAAATAATTTTCATATCCTTCTTTATCAACATTAATTATCTTATTATAATCGACAAATTCTATATCTTCCGATTTCCAAAGGCTATCGAGATAAGAATATGTTTCGTTATAAAGTTGTTCTTGACTAATTCCTGCATATTTCTTAAGAGCAAAATATAAAGGAACTGTTGTTGGGAAAATTGTATATGGATGTTTGGCTACATAATTTTCGGTATTTACCCAAATACTATCTCCATATTTCATTCTTGCATACGAAGTTAAGTCGTACCCGTATTTATAGTGGTTCGGAACATAATTTTTATACGAGCCGAACAGTGTTTTATCAAATGAAAATAATTTCTCGTCGCTCAGCAAAATTGTTCTGAATTCTTTTTCGAAAACAGGCAACCTTCCTCTACCCGCTTTTGTAAGAACCGTTTCGGTATAAACAGCATCGCCCTCAAGATACCATAAAGGCAGCATTCCAACAACATCACCAATAGCCTGTTGTCCGAATAATAACGAAAGTATCTTTGTTATTCCTTGATTTAATTTATCGATCTGAACAACATGCCTAAACTCATGAACACACAATTGCTCGAGCCATGGTTGATAATACATCTTCTGCGAAGGAGTTGCATACATTTCGATTCTCTTTGGCGCCCACGAAACATAGCCATTAGAATTAACAGTGTTGTTATGAAGAATTATTGAAATCTTTTTCGGTTTATGATTTAGCGATTTCGATATATTATTGTACGAATAATCTAAGATATTTGCAAGCTTATTAGCTTGAGAATAAAAATCTTCTGCAAAGATAATCTGAAAATTTTTTGTGTTTATTTGTTCCCACTTGATTGATGTCGGTTCGCATCCTGTATCGTAAAACTGAGCATACGAAAAATTATATACAACTAATAATGTGAATGTTATTACAATTTTAGTAAATATTTTTCTCATTACTCTTTGTATTTAGATTAGTTTCTCATTTAATAAAATGTTAATCCTAACAGCTTTTAAGAACTGTTAGGATTAGTAATCTATAACTTTTAATATTTTTTATTCTTTAATAAACTTTCGTGATAATTTAACATTCTGTTTCTTATAAATATTTAATAAAAAGAATCCTTTTTTCAGAAACGCTACATCAATATTTTTTCTATATTCTTTTGTGTTTATATAAATCTTTTCGGAATACTTTTTTTGTCCCGATAAGGAAACAATTTCTAAATTATATTCTCCTCTGTTGAACGATTTTAATGCTAAGACTAAAACATCATTTACCGGATTCGAAAATTTCATTTCTCCAATAGTGCGAAAAGTATTTATCCCTGTTTTTTCTCCAACAACATAATAAAACAAATCGGTTATTGCAATTGTATCAGATTTTATATCTTTTGCAATAATGTTAAAATAAACTGTATCGGCAGTATTTTGCTCTCGTATTTCAGCTTCGTAAATATTGCCGTTCTTCGACATTAATTCGCCGGTATATAATTCGTCGGCATGATTTCCCCACATTACTTTTAGCGAATACATAAGTTCTTGCGGATCAGCAAATTCACAAGAAATTGTCACAGCATTACTTGAATCTGGAAATTCGGGATTATAACTAATATTTGAGAAACCAAAATCGGTAACAGAAAAGTTTTTTTCATCGCTACTATCTATTACATCGCCTTGAGCATTTAGAGCTTCAACTTTATAAAATATATTGGTTCCCGAAGATAAACCGGAGAAAACAGCAGTATATTTACTTCCTGTAGCTGTCATAACAATAGTATCGGTATAATTAGCTGTTGTATTTCCCCACTTTAGAATTATCTCGTCAAAAACATTATTATTGTCAATTATTTCTGCAGTAACCGTAACATCTTGGTTTGAATAAGGGTTTTCCGGATTATGATAAACATCTGTTATTTCGGCAATATCGCCTAAATCTTTATCAATTTTAATATCTAACAACACAGGTAAATGATCGGAATTATTATATAAAGCTTGTGCTACTGCAGTTGGGACACTACTATTAGATGTTGTATTTAAAGCAGTATTATACGAACTTCCATCCTGACCAAGTGTTGTATATGAATTACTGATATACTGCATTTTATCGACACCATTCATAACATTACCCGAAGCTAGAATAAAATCGAACCTGTCGTCCATTCCTCCTGTCGAAGCACAACCATTATAAGTTGAATGAGTAGATTGAGTATGATAATTTTTGTATGCAGAATTAACATGCCAATTGCCTATTTGATTTACAGGATCGTAAAATTTATATGTTGCATTCGTAGGATTTATTAGTTTTTGAAAAGCATCTTCATCATCGTTATACAAATTAAAATCGCCCATAAAGAAATAATTTCCGGCTTCGCCCAAATTTTCCATATACTTCATAAATTCAGCTACCTCATCGGCTCTTTCTTGTCGTTCTGCTGTTCCGTCTCCTGCTTTTAAATGAGCAACTATACAAGTAAAAAACACTGTATCGTTAGTCTCGGCTAAATCGGCCGAGTTGTGATAAAATTTATAAGCATTAAATATTTTAGTATATTCTCCAACATCCATACTAATTACATCGTGCTTTTTTAATGTTAGTTTATTGCTATTATAAAACAAAGTATTAGCTAAAAATATCTCGGGAAATTCGGTGCGTCTATAATAATTTATTCCGTTTACATTTAGTGCATTGTCTAATAAATAACCTGCATCATCGACATTCGGGAAAACTCCCTCTCCATCTAATTCATTAACAGAGAAAATATCGGGTTTTGCATAATCTATAATTGTTTGTAAATACCCATTCTTATCATCAACATTATTGTTATCCTGATCGCAGTCGAAAGCATCTTTTCCGTAATACAATAAATTATACTGCATTATTCTAATAGTATCCTGTGCTTTTACTATGTTCGTTACTAATAATACTAAAATAACTAAAATCCAACTTGCTTTAATTTTCATATTTTTATGTTTATTTATTTCTATCTTATATTCTTGTAAAAATCATTTTTTATGATTTATATTTTTCTTGCTTTATATCCCATCTGCTTAAGTATTTCAACAACTTTTTCTCTAAAATCGCCTTGAATAATTATTTCTCCATCTTTGGCAGCTCCACCAACAGCACATTTTGTTTTTAAAATTTTTGCCAGATCTTTTAAATTATCTTCAGCACCAATAAATCCTGTTATTAAAGTAGCTTTTTTCCCTTTTTTCTTTGCTTTATTATCGAGTAAAACTTTTAAATTTTGTTTCTGCGGGGCTTTAGTTTCAATTTCTTCATTTTCGTTATCGTATTCGTATTCGAAATTGTTACTGGTAGAATATACCACACCATCGCGATGCTTTTTGCTTTTATTTGCCATAATAATATTTTTGTCAAAAATACATTTATAATATTTTCTTACAAAAGTAATTGACTAATAATTTTTTGTGGTCTGGTTTCGATATACTCAACTACCGAAATTTCTACAAGCTCAATTACCAACTAAATACAAAAAACCCGACTACAATAAGCAGTCGGGTTTTAAATAATAAGATAGCAATATTACATAATCGCTTTATAAAAAGCGTAATGCGTTATTAAACGATTGTTCAATTTCTTTACTAAGTTCTATTTGCTTGTAACGTCGAGAAATCTCTATTAATTTTTGCATAATATGAGCAGATACGCGTTTATCGTAATCAACGGAACTAGCAAAAGGTTCTTTTAAAGCAAAATAATAATTCATGTCGTGTTCACAAATACCTGCAAATTTCTTTGCAATTTCATTTGCTTTTTCAATTTCTCCGACTTTATAATAGTTCTCAATAATATCTAAAGTAAATAAATCGTAAGGAAAATTCTTATTTGGCATCAATTCAACACACTTATCAAGTGCAGCAACTGCCTTTTCTTTTTTCCCTTCTTCAATTAATTTACCTGCTAAACGCGAGAATTTATTTCTAATACGAATAACAGATGTTGTTCTATTTATAGTATGATCGATCCATATATTTGTATCATTCATATTTCCCCAGTGAAATTTATTCATTAAATTATCGTAGAGAATATCTGTGTCGATACGACCAATGCTTAAAAAATCTTGTGGTTCGGTTTTTATTGGCACTAATCTATAAGCAAATCCTTCGAGTTGAAGATATTTATCGAGACCAATATTGCTATCACCTCCTGCTGAAACAAAATAAACCGGACGCTCCCATTTATTTGTTGCAAGTAAATCGAGCATCATTAACTCGCTTTTAAGAACTCTTCTTTTATTTATCTCCCATCGTATTTCGGGAAGAATCATATCTGCATTTTCAAGTTTTACAGTGCCATTACTAACAACTTTAGCAGAATCAACAGGAAGAATAAATTTCTTTGTCGGGATATAATTAATCATATCTGTTGCAGAGATTTTTAATTTTGTTCTATCATCATCATCGGCAACAAAATCGACAATTTTTCTTAAATCGACATAATCGTCAATTCTTTCGAAAATATATACTTGGTCGCGCTTACCCTGAAGATACTGCTCGTGATTCATACTAAAAGGAACCGGCTCAGACTCGTATGCTTTTCGTTTCATCTGATCGATATACCATCCTGTATTTAAAAGACTAAGATTAACAACTCTCACATCGGTTCTAATCCCCTCAACTTCTTGAGCATACCATAATGGGAAAGTATCGTTATCGCCATTAGTAAACAAAATAGCATTCGGAGCACAGGAATTTAGATAATTATATGCATAATCGCGTGCAATATATCTATCCGATCTATCGTGATCGTCCCAATTCTCAGAAGCCATAATTCCGGGAACCAATGCCAGGCAAATTACTGTTGCTAATGATGCTCCCACAACTTTTGGCAACTTCTTACTCAATAAATTTGATATTCCCATAACACCAAGGCCAATCCATATTGCAAAGGCATAAAACGAACCTGCATAAGCATAATCACGCTCGCGTGGTTGTAATGGTGTTTGATTTAGGTAAACAACAATAGCCAATCCGGTTAAAACAAATAACATTGTAACAACCCAAAAATCTTTTTTGTTCTTCTTATATTGATAGAGAAATCCTATTAATCCGAGCAAAAACGGTAACATATAATATTTATTACGAGATTTATTGTTTTTGTATTTTACAGGCAAATTCTCTTGAGGTCCGAGACGCATATCATCGTAGAATTTTATTCCACTTAACCAGTTACCATGCAAGGATCCGCCTTGTCCTTGAATATCGTTTTGCTTACCTGCAAAATTCCACCAAAAATATCGTAAATACATATGATTTATCTGATATCGGAAAAAGAACTTTATGTTCTCTCCAAAAGTAGGAATATATTCAATTTTTGATTCTCCATCCTGCCCCGTTATTGTAATCTTACGTCCTTTAATATTTGCCCATTTTTTATATTCTTTAATGTGTTCGGGATTCGGACTATACATTCTGGGAAATACAGTTGTAAAACGTTTGTCGTATTTGTATATCGAGTTTAAAGAAAATTGTTTAATATATTTTCCGTTTTTTTGTCGATAAGTATATGGCTCTTTACTATCGACTACCGGAGCATTATAATATTGTCCTTTAACAAGAGGACGCGAACCATACTGCTCTCTGTTTAAGTAATTTACTAAAGAAAACACTGTTTCGGGATTATTTTCATCCATAGGAGGATTTGCTAACGACCGAATAACAATCATTGTAAACGAAGAATAGCCAATAACAATAACTGTAAAAGCGAGAAGTATTGTATTTAAAATTACTTTCTTCTTTTTATGAGTATAATATATTCCGAAAATAATAATTGAAATAAGCAATACAGAATAAAATAAATTTCCTGTATTAAAAGGCATTCCAACTCCATTAACAAATAACAATTCGAATTTAGAAGCTAATTTTACTATTCCCGGAATTATTCCATACATAATAACGGCAATAAGAATAACAGATATTACTAAAGCATAAAAAATTCCTTTTTTATCTGTTTCATATTTTTTAAAATAATATACAAATACTATAGCCGGAATTGCCAATAAATTAAGCAAGTGAACTCCTATTGACAAGCCCATTAGATAAGCAATAAGAATAAGCCAGCGATTAGCATATTTTTCGTTAGCTACATTCTCCCATTTTAGTATAGCCCAGAATACCATTGCTGTAAACAGCGATGAAAGAGCATACACTTCGCCTTCGACAGCAGAAAACCAAAATGTATCGGAAAAAGTATAAGCCAAAGCACCAACAACGCCACTACCTATAACAGCAATCATATTTCCTTTTGATAATTCTTCGCTATTTGAATACAATTTTTTTGCAAGATGAGTAATCGACCAAAATAAAAACAGAATAGTAAACGAACTAGCTAAAGCCGACATACTATTAACCATTTTTGCAACATTTACATTGTCGGAAGCAAAAAGAGAGAAAAATCGAGCCAATATCATAAATAATGGTGCTCCGGGAGGATGCCCCACTTCTAATTTGAATGCTGTTGCAATAAATTCTCCACAATCCCAAAAACTTGTTGTGGGCTCAATAGTAAGCAAGTATACCGCCGATGCTATTAAAAACACTATCCAACCGCTTATACGATTTACCGTTTTAAAATCTTTCATATATAAATCTTTCTTTAATAATATATTCTATAACTATGCTTCATTAATAAAATTGCTCCGAAAATACGCAAATTAGCAATAATCTGAAAATATTTCGAAAAAAAAGGAATTACTTAATATTTATTAGCATGCGAAACTTGATATTTTATTTATCTAACATTTATATATTAGCCCGGATTGCAAACCCGCGCTAGCCGAATTTGAACGCGTGTTAGGCTCCACAGATATGATTCTAAATAAGTGAATGAATATAGTTTGCAGAGTCGTTTAAACCATTTTTCCTAAATCTATCCAAAACCTGAAATTCATCTAAGTCAGGATTAGTACGATTTAACACTAAGTCTCTGAATGCTTTTACCGCACGTTCTTGATTTAAATCTATAATATCAGTTATAAAATCATCAACTTTTTTAGCACTTAAACCAAAGTTTGCCAAATACTTTTTGGGGAAGTCTTTAATATTGTTTGTAACAATAAGATTTGCATTTGTCTTGATTGCTGCAGCTAATACATGTCTATCTTTTTCATCTGGAAGATTTAATCCATCTATAAGAGATTCATAATTTTCTACAAAGGCATCAGGAAATGCTAACTGAGCTTTTTGAATTCTTTTGTTTGCTTCTTCCTGAAAGATTCCTTTTCTTATCATTACATCGTTCCATTCATCAAATATATGTTTGCTCCATTTGGGAATGTACAATTCATGATAGGCAAACCAAAATAATAAGTCACGAATGTCAATTGGATATATCACATTCGTATCTAAAATACAAGTAAATCTCACACTATGAATCATATAAGCCTAATTCTTCATCAGATTTCATAATATCAATCAATAATTGCTTCTGTTTTTCTTTCATACTTTTCTTATACTTTATTACATCTTCATATTTAACTCTTCTATGTCTACCTACTTTTGTAAAACTAATTTCACCATTTTCAAGCAATTTTACAAAATGAGGTCTGGAGCATCCCAATATTTCAGCTGCTACTTGAGTTGTTATTTCTGTAGCTATTGGAACAATAGAGATAAGTTTTCCTTGACTTGTTGCCTTTAAAATATCAGCTAAAAGTTTCAAGGCGTTCAATGGAATTCTAATTTTTTCAGAAGTCTCTTCAATTTCTATCTCCGGATTATCTAAGTTTATTTCTTTCAACATAGAGGCTAATGCATCATATGATTCCATTGCAGTCTTTTGTTCTTCTTTAGAAGGTCTTTTTATATTTTCAATAAGTTCCATATCGCAAAAGTTTTAATAGTTTTTACAAATATAAACGAAATATTCGAAACGTTGTTTCGTTTATTTCTATTATTTTGTTTGTTTCTTTTATTGGTTGCGAATATACATTACGTCCAACGGTCTTAGCTTAAGCTTTGACGGGGAGTTTCGCCTAGTTTCAATATCCCCCGTTACCAAAAATAAAGATAAGTAAAATTGTCAAAAAAACACTAAACCCTATATGCTTTATGACCCGATGTTATGCGCTGTATTATGAATTTAATATTTTACTTATATTAGGTTTCTCATAGATTTCGGATTTAAGAATAGGATTTTTAAACTTTAATTTTTTTAGAACTTCTTTTAAACCATCAAACTTTTCATTTGAGATTCTTGGGTCAAATACAATTTCTTCAAAGACTTCATTAAAATTAATTTCATAATGAAAAATATTGTCTGAAATACTAAGAATTTTGTCATCCAGTGCAAGAATATGATAGACACCAATTCTTAATTCTTCTTCATTCCGGAAAGGTCTTCTTTTTATATATAAAGACTTTAAATACAATTCAATATTATTTTCCTTATAGTTAGTTCTGAAAAAATTAAACATTTCACTTTTAGTTAAATATTCTACTTTACCAACAAAACATGTTATTTCTTCATCCCAGAATTCATCTTCTTCGCGGTTATCAAATAATCTTTTAGGATTGGTTTCAATTCTCTGTACGATAGGTGAATTAATAAGCGAGTCAATTAGCTTTCTTGCCGTACTTTTTAATCTGACGCTTTCCTTGTTAGGCGAATATGTTCTCCAAAGTAAATCATTTTCTTCACTAAATGACCAACATTGAGCATAAGTATAATATTTCATGCTCGAAATAGAATATCCCCTTTTCTTGTTAAATTCAGAGTTTGTTAATAGATTTTCAAATGGATCATCCCACAAAAATGTCCTTACAAAAGAATTTTTGCCAGTCTTTAAGACTTGAACTAATCTATCATAATCAACAATACGATAAACTGGTTTATCTAATTCACTGTCTAGTATGTTAAGTTGTTTCGCATTCATAATATTGCGCATACCGGT
>CAZDCZ010000040.1:0-27857 GCA_964504155.1 uncultured Bacteroidales bacterium
GATGTTTTTGTACTAGATCATAAACCACTAATTCAAAATTGGAAATGATTGTTTTCGATAAAGGCACCTTTCTTTAGTTTACGGACTTTTGGTGCGAGTTTTTCGTAATTTACAATGTAGATATAATTGAAAAAATAAGCCGATAATTCTTTTGTCAGTATTTTTTACGTAAGTTGTAAGTATTGTAATGTTTCATTGTTCCGAGATATGAATTCATTGCGCTTATGAATAATTCCAATTCTTGTTTTGTAAGTTTTTTCTTTTCTCTGATTATTTTATTCCGGTTTTGTATTGCCTGGTAAAAATTATTTTTCGTGCGGCTCGAAATATAAATCCGGCATGATTTAATGATTGTTCCAAGAAATTTTACACCTTTTGAATAATGTTGCAAGTATATTTTATTGGGATGCAATTCTAACGATAGATTATTTTTCAGATAATCTCCGATTAACGGAATAAGTAATTTTAGATATTCTTTATTCTCATGAATAAGAATAAAATCATCAACATATCTTCCGTAATATTTAATTTTCAGCTTCTTTTTTATAAATTGATAAAATCGTTCATGTAAACGTTGCCAAACAATTGCGATGTTAAATTACCAATTGGCAATCCTTTATCTTTATCTGAATGGAACAGGCTTTTTAATTTTGGCAATCCTTTCCAATCTGATTTTTTGCCTTTAATAATGCAATTTTTTGTTGGTTCATTGTAAATTACTTTTTCAATAAGGTAATACATTAATTCAAGGTCAAATTAAATTCCAGCCTTTGGCTGGCAGGCATTCCGGCATTTTCCCAGTTTTGTTTTTATTTTCGTATATAAAATATTCCTGTCCATAGCCATGAAATAACCTTTTATATCGAGTTTTAAGATATAGCAATCTGTTTTGTAATTATTTGAGCATGAACGAATGAATTTGTTAATTCGTTTAATTGTATATGATGTTCCTTTTCCTATGCTGCAACTATAGCTATCGTTAATAAAATAGCGTTCAAAAATTGAATTTAAATGATTAAAAATAAGATGATGTACAATCCTGTTACGGAAATTTTCGGCAAATATTTCTCTTTGTACCGGTTTAAAGTTAATAAAACATATGCTGGGTTTAATTTCATAGGTTCTGGTATTGATTTCTTCAAGTAGTTCAAGTAGTTTAAATAATTCGCTTTCGTAATTTAGTTCGAATGATAAAGCATTTAAGGTGTTTCTTTTATTTTTACGTGCTTCATAATAGGCTTTAAAAAGGTCTGTAACAGGGATACCTTTATTATGAGTCTGAAATAATGATAATTGTTGCATGTTTATATTTTATAAATTAGTGAGAGCGTGGACTTGAAGCCACACTCTCACAGTAAAAAACCAGTCCTTTAAGCACCTAAGCGAGAATCCGCGCGACTTATAGTAGTGGCGCCGGTACACATCGGCGTTGTTGTAGTTCAGGTTGCAGTTGTACGCGCCCGTACTACTGAATTCCGTACTACTCCACCAGTAGCCGTTGTTGCCGGCATTGTTGAACGAACCATCGCTGTAACCCCGGCTGCCACCCGGAAGAGCTGTAAAACCATATATATATAAGTTCCGTTACCATCACTATTCCAGCCACTGGTAGATTTTAAGGCTGTGCCTTCTGTGCCACTATGCCCGTCGTTTGAAATAGAATTTACTAATTCAGCCCACTCTGCATCGCTTGGCAAATGCCAGCCATCGGGGCAGGCTCCCTGTATGCCGCCCGGGTTGGCAGTACTGCTTACAGCACCATTCATGGCTGCTGCCCATGTATATAATGCACCGTACTGGCTATTATTATAATAACAATAAGCATCATCGGTATTATTGTCGCCCAAATTTGCCCAGGCTGTATTGTATGTAACTAAAGGTATGGCTATACCATCTGCATAATGTGTTGTTTTAAGGTTTTCGGTCATCCAGATTTGGTTACCGATTTGAACTACTCCATACTCATTGCCCTCGTAATCGCTTACAGAAGTTCCGATGATTGTAAAATTCACTTCATTACCATAAGTCGTACCATTTGTATTTGTAGCATAAGAACGTACATAATTTTTATATTCACGGGGTGACTTGAAGTCACCCCGTGAGTATATTTTAAAAGTGTTTAAATGTGTGGTTGTATTTTTTCCAAATTGCACGTCAGTGCAAAAGAGCGCAGCAAGAAAATGTTTTTTGTCATTAAAAACTGAACCAATCAAATTAAAACAAATTCGCCGTCAAACCGAGATTATTTTTCATTAATTATTTCTTTGTCGAAATGAGATGAAGTTACTTGAATTCTCTTTTTTTGCATTATTTGTAACTACCCAACAAAGAACATAAAACAAAAAAATAAACTTAAATTATCAATTCAGTTTTTTTGCAACTTCATCTTTATAATTTCTTCCTATGGTAATTTTTCTATCTCCTATCTGAACGTAAGCAGATGTAAAAATATCAACCTTCGATATATTTATAATATATGATCGGTGTATTCTTGCGAAATTCTTCGATAGTTCTTTTTCGACATTACTAAGGCTTTCGTAACAAACTATAGTATAATTAATTGTATGAACCTTTATATAATTATCGAGACTTTCGATAAATAGGATATCTGTAAATTTTATTTTATAATTTTTTTTATCGGCTTTTAATACAATATAGTCCTTCTCGGAAATTTCGATATTTTCTGTTTGTTTATTCGTTTTTACTTGCAACAGGAATTTATTAATAGCTTTCAGAAATCGTTCAAAAGATATTGGTTTAACTAAATAATCAATAGCATTAAGGTCAAAAGCATCAATAGCAAAATTCCGATAAGCTGTGGTGAATATTACTTTAGGCGGATTTGATAGGGACTTTAAAAATTCAATACCCGAAATACCCGGCATATTAATATCGAGAAACAGCAAATCGATATTTTCGTTGTTCAATATATTTATAGCATCAACAGCTTTCGTAAAACCTTGAACACATTCGATATTATCGAATCTGTCGATATGCTCCTGTATTACCTTAATAGCAATTGGTTCGTCGTCGATAATTATACTTTTATATTTCTTGGTATTCATCTAACTTAAATCAATTTCTAGTTTAACATTAAAAGTATTTCCATCATTTTTTATGTCTAAATTATATTTATCACGATAAATTAATTTTAATCTCTCTTTAATATTATTCATACCTATCCCCCTACCTTCCTGATTCAAATATTTATCATCATCTAAAATAAAAATACTATTTTCTATCTCGAATTTCAATTTTCCATGATTAATAAACATCATAATATTAATAAAACTCTCTTTTCGATTATTAAATCCATGTTTAAAGGCATTCTCAATAAATGGGAATAATATTAACGGAGCAATTTCTATATTACTTATTTCTTGTGGAAAATTTACTTCTACATTAAAATCCTCATCATGTCGGACGCGTTCGAGTTCAATATAATTTTTTATAAATTTTATTTCGTTTTCCAACAAGACTTTCTTCTTATCGCATTCGTAGAGCATATAATCTAACAAATCCGACAGTTTAATTATCACATCCCGCGAACTATCGGGGTTTTCTTTAACTAAACCATACAAATTATTCAGCATATTAAATAAAAAATGCGGATGAATTTGTCCTTGCAAGAGTTTTAAGTTTGCTTCTTTTAACTTTATTTCGCTTAATTGTTTTTGCTTTTCAATATTATCATTCTCAATTAATCTTCGATACGATTCTTTAATAAAATGAATAACTACCGCCACAATAACTATTAAATAATTACCAACAATTAAAATTATAACATCGCTGCGCTGAGGAACTATTAGATTAGGTAAATTATAAGCGCTATAGGCTAGAATTACAAATACCGAAAAAGAAATTACCCATAAAGTAAAAACAAAAACTGCAAATAATAAATAAACAAAATAAAATATTTTACCTTCAAATAAATACCTAGGAATTAGATAATTATTAATTGTTAATGTAACAAAATAACTCACAACAATTAAAAAGCTAACTAATACTAACCTTATCTGAAAATCATAATTTCTATTACTAAAAATAAAAAACATTAAAATGGCAGCTATTATCCAATATATTGCATGCCATAAATAATTACTTTTATTTATAAATAAATTATATATTTTTTGGTCCTTCATATATTATATCAAAGATACTACATTATATTATTCGATTATTTATAAGTATAATATTTTATGTGAACAACAGGTTTAACACCCTTAACAGAAATACGGCATTTAGACATAATGACTTGCTATCCGGAATACAAAACTGTACCTTGGCATAAATATTTTTTTTATCCGGTTTATAGTTAATAATATTGATTTAATATTAATTAAAACATATAAAATTATGCTAATAGATCATTTATTTTTGGGAGGTATTTATTTTATGCTTCCAATTTATGTTATGTGGATTATTGTATTATTCTTTACAATTAAATTCATTGTAAATTACTATTCGGAGAATAGAAATCTAAAAAAACTTGCTAAACAAAATTCTTTAATTCTTTTTATTGGAAGCTTTGCTTTTCTAATTGGAATACTAGGTCAGGTTCTAGGTTTATATCAAGCTCTGGTTTGTATTCAAACCGCGGGAGACATATCGCCGGCACTTATTGCTGGTGGACTAAGCGTTTCGCTAATAGCTCCAATGTATGGATTTATCCTATTCATTATATCAGGAATAATATGGTATATTTTTAGAAGTCTTATAAAAAGATAGTATCATATTTCTAAAGGAAACAGGCATTCTAAAATTTAATGTCTGTTTCCTTTTAATTAATATTTCATAACTTCACACCTAAAATAATAACATCATCAATCTGGTCTAAATCGCCTTTCCAATTACTAAACTGTTTGTCTAATATTTGTTTTTGCTCGGCCATTGGTTTTGTTGATATTTCTAAGAGCAGTTTTTTTAATTTTTTACTTTTAAACTTCGATTCTTGGGGACCTCCAAATTGGTCGGCATAACCATCGGAAAAAATATAAATAATATCATCTTTTTGGATTTTAATTTCATGATTCTCGAAATCATTTTTTTCTTTATAATAAATACCTATAGGCATTCTATCGGCTTTATATTGAATCATTTCGTTGTTTCTGACTAGACACAGCGGATTAAATGCTCCGGCATATTCAATAATATTTTTATTCTTATGCAGTACACATAAAGCCATATCCATACCATCTTTATTCTCGCCTTCTTTACCTCTTTGATGCAAAGAAAATTTTATCTTCTCGCGCAATAATACTAATATTCTACTTGCCGTTAAATCATCGTTTTCGTTTCCGAATATTTCGTTCAAGGATGATATTCCCAACATACTCATAAAAGCTCCAGGCACACCATGTCCTGTACAATCGGCAGCAGTAAAATATATTTTATTTTCGTCTTCGGCAATCCAATAAAAATCGCCACTAACTATATCGCGCGGTTTATACAAAATAAAATAATCGGAAAATGCTTTCTCAAAATGATCTTTTAATGGAAGAACAGCCTTTTGAATTTTACTTGCATAATTTATACTATCGGTAATCTCTTCTTTCTGAACTATAATTTCATCTCTCTGCGTTTCTATCTCTTCGGCCTTTTCCTGAATCTCAATAGTACGTTCTTTAACTTTTTGTTCTAGAATCTTCTTATCATTAATCAGCTTCCTTTCTCTGATTTTTGCTATTAAGGTAAATATGCCGATAACAACAAGTCCAATTAACACATAAAACCATATCGATTCTGTAAATGGAGGTTTAATTTGAAACTCTAAAGATTTTATTTCACTTACATTACCCCAAATATTTTTAGCACGAATAAACAAAGTATAATTCCCTGACTTTACATTAAGATTAATATCTTGATTTGTAGTCCATTTTGTCCAATCGTTCATCAAACCTTCGACATAATATTGATATTTTGTCGAATTTTGCTTTATATAATGTGGGGCAATAATATTTATATAGATGGTTTTATTTTCGGAATCGAATGTCAGATCCGAAAGATCAAAATTTAAGCCTTTATCGTTATTTATTCTATTAAAATATACATTAAAATTATAATCGGGTTTATCGATCTGAATATGATTTATTTTAAATATTTGATTATTATTATTAATTATCCATAAATTATTATTGCTATCTGAAATAATTGACGATATATTATCGAATAATTTTAAAAAGTCCACTTCTTGCTCTGTCCATTCTTTATTTGAGTTTAAACATTCCCAATTGTTTTTTAATTTTAACCAAGGAATACTCGGCTGATCAATTAAGAATCTATATCCGGATTGAGTAAAAAAATTACTTTTTGAATAAATATCAAAAGATTTCGTTTCCGGAACATAATAAAAAAGACCATTTTCGAGAAAAACAAATAATGTATCATTCACATAATCGAGTTTAAATTTCTCAGAAAAATCTGTTTTAATAGTGTACTTCTTTTTATTCGATAAAGAGCCTAAAGAATCGACAGAGAACTTATAAACAATATCATTACTACCTATCCACAGCTCCGAATTATTTATAACATTTATTGTATATACAGGTTTGTTAAAATCGGCATTCATATTTTCCGATTCCCATTTTTCGTTATCGTATTTTATAGTAAATATCCCATTATTTGTAGCAATAAGATACTTCCCCAAATAAGTATTCATACTAATTTGATGAATATACTCACAATCAATAATTTTTGTAACCTTATATTTTTCAATACAATACAAGCCAATATTAGAACCAACCAAAATACCATGTTCTGTTGAAACTATTTGGTTACATTTATCATTTAAGCCTTCAATTTTCTTATATATATAATTTATCGATTTTAATTTACTAACAGTTTTCTTAACATATCTTGTTTTTGGTTTTTTAACTATTTTTTTCGGACTTGTAGTTTCTTCTTTTGGTTCAATTTTTTCGGGTTTATCTTTACTAAATAATCGCGAGAATAATCTCTTTGTTTTTTTCTTTGTTTCAGTTTCGTCTCCGTCACTTTTAACTATTGGACTTACTTTTGTTCGTAACAATTTAGGTCTTGTTTTTATCCATACTTCAATCTCGTTAAAATCTTTAACTTCCGACAAATAGAAGACTCCTTCGTTTGTAGCAACATACAACTCATTATTATGAATTCCCGATGATATTAAATTTCCTTTTAATCCGGGATAAGTACTATAATCTCGTATTGGAATATTAAAATCTACCCTACTAACTCCAAACTCATGAGTTATCCATAAACCATTATTATTATCGAGCCCTAAAGAATATATCTCGTCATCGGGCAGTCCATTTTGATAGTTTACGGTATAAACAATTTTCCCGGTTTTTTTATTTACAATCTCAACTCCACCATACAATGTTCCGAAAGCATAAAGCGAATCCGAAATAATCTGCCCATCGGCAAGAACACTCTCTTTTAGATACCCTTCGTCGTTTATATCGTAATTATAATATTTTATACCATCGAAAGTATAAAGCTTATTATCATCGGTACCAACAAGCACTCTACTTTTACTATAAGGCAAACTAAAAAGTATCTCGCAATTTTCGGTATAAAAACCTGTAACAATAGGAAAGAGTGTATCACTTTCTAATCTATAAAGTCCTTTGCCGGAAACATTAAAGAAAGTATTTTTGTAGGTTGTAAACATTCCTGTATAATGCTTCCCTGTATTTGCTTCCCAACGTGTAAATTTAGTAATATCTTTTAACGAATGTCGCGAAATAGTCTCATCGCCGTAGAAAAATATTGTCGAATCTCGAAAAATAATTTTTGTTATTAATCCTAAATCACAAGTGTCGGAAGATAATGATACATACTTAATAAATCCTTTCGAATCTCTTTCGAGATAACCATAATTATTATTTGCCCCTACATAAACCTTATTATCAATAGGATTCTTTTTAAGAGCAAAAGGGATATGTGGAATTTTTACTAATTCCCAATTCTGACCATCATATGCAATAATACCACGTCGATTAGCAAATAGCATAACATTTTCTTCGTCTTGACTTATTGCCCAATTTTGTGTCTCTATTTCTTTACTTTCTTTAAAATTTGTAATGTAAGGAGTACCTTCTTGTGCAATTGCAGATGACAAATAAAATATCGAAACAAAAAGGTATACACTCAATTTTACAATCCTACTTTTCATAACAACCACAATTTATATTAAACCCGAGTTATTAGTAACAAATTGATAAGTTATGACATTTTTTTAAAATAGGGTTTTAAATATTGATATTTTTTAGTACTTATACAATAGCAAATTTGCTTAAAAATATTAGCCTAAATTCAATATAAAATTAGTCCCTGTCTTTTAAAATAAATTATTATGGAAATTGAACATATAAAAGCATCCGAATTAATTACAAATAAATGGTCGGGAGGAACAACAACTCAACTAGCCATTTATCCGAAAAATTCAGAATATAAAAAAAATAATTTTTTATTTCGCTTAAGTACTGCTACAGTCGAATCGGAAGAATCGAAATTTACTAAATTACCCGAAGTATCGAGACAAATAATGATACTTGACGGCAAAATTAAAATTGAACACCAAAATCAATATACCAAAATTATTAACAAATTCGAACAAGACCAATTCTCAGGCAACTGGAACACTAAAAGTTACGGACAAGCTACCGATTTTAATTTAATGACAACAAAAAAAGTAACAGGCGAAATTAGAACAATTACATTAGTAAATTCATCAATAATTACTATAAAAAAAGATATTGATTTTTATGGATTATATATTTATACCGGCAAAGCAAAATTATTAATCAATAATGAAACTCTTACAGTAAAAAAAGGAGATTTTTTTAATTTGTTCCCCGAAAATTCTGAAGCAACACTTAAAATAAATACCAATATAAAAATTGAAATAATATTATCAGAAATTAAACTTAATAAACAACACTAATTAGAACTTGTTCTTAAAGTTAATAGACAACTCAAGGTTTAAATATATTAGAAAGATAAAAGCTAAATTGTGCAATTTTTAATAAAATTTATTGCTGATTAATTTGAAAAAAATAAATAATTTAAATTTAAATTACAAAAAACTTTCAGATGAAATAAATAACATTAACTTTGCACACTAAAATTAAAATGTAATTATGAAAACAGGAAAAGTAAAATTTTTTAATGATTCAAAAGGATTTGGATTCATTCAAGAAGATGATTCAAAAGAAGAATACTTTGTACACGTTTCCGGATTAATAGACGAAATTCGTGAAGATGACATGGTAGAATTTGAACTTAAAGAAGGAAAAAAAGGATTAAATGCAGTAAATGTCAAAGTAATTTAATATTTATTATTTAACTTTTATTCATCTAAAAAAAAACCTGCTATAATGCAGGTTTTTTTAGATCAACAATCTTTCTCCAATATTCTTTAAAAGTAAAACATAATACAATTTAATAAATCACTGCACTCGTAATTACTACTCAGCCAAAACAGCTAGCTAATTATTAATAATATCTTAAAATTCAAAATTAGTCTAAAGTTTTTTAAAAACTTAATGTAGATTTTTTTGTCATGCACCAAAATATAATATACATTATATTTATTCACAAACACCTTAAGCATTAATTTACAACAACTTACTCCCCAAGTTAGTTTTTTTTGATGTTTTATTAAAAAAAACATCAAAATTTTATTGTTATTTTATATATTTTTATGATATTTGTAATCATTACAATTTTATTATTTAAACAAATACTGTAATTTTAAAACTAAAAAACATGGAAACATTAATAGGCAAAAAGGCACCTGAATTCAAGGCAAACGCAATAGTTAATGGAAATAAAATAGTTGAAAACTTTTCGTTAGAGCAGTATAAAGACAAAAAAGAAGTAATCTTTTTCTTTTATCCTCTTGATTTCACATTTGTATGTCCGACAGAATTATTAGCATTTCAAAGAAAAATTGAAGAATTTGAAAAACGGAATGTTGCAGTAGTTGGCTGTTCAGTAGATTCCGAATTTTCGCATCTTGCATGGCTACAAACCGATTTAAACAAAGGAGGTATTAAAGGAGTAAAATACCCAATAGTATCTGATTTATCTAAAACTATAGCAGAAAACTATGGTGTTTTAGCCGGAGAATATGAATACAACGAAGATGGAACAATAAAATTCATTGGTGCACCGGTTGCTTACCGAGGTTTATTTTTAATAGACAAAGAAGGAATTATTCGTCATTCGGTAATTAACGATTTACCTTTAGGCAGAAGCATCGACGAAGCTATAAGAATGGTTGATGCTTTACAACACTTCGAAAAATATGGAGAAGTTTGTCCTGCCGACTGGAAAGAAGGAGACGATGCCATGAAAGCAACTCAAAATGGAGTAGCAGATTACTTAAGTAAACACTAACTAACAAAAATAAAATTTGTAACTTGTACAACTAATATAAAACTAAATATCATGAAAATTAACAAATACGAAGACATCTCTCAAATAGACCGAGAAGCGAAGAAAGATTATATTGACAGACATTCGGCATTCATTCATTGTGAAAAGTCAGCTGTAAAAAGCAAAAAATTTAAAGTAAAAGTAAAAGTTGGGGACGAATATCCTCATCCCGATGATCCTGACCACTATATTGCATGGGTTCAGTTATGGAATAGCGAAAAAATGTTAGCCGAAGCAAATTTTATTGAAGGTGCACTAGGCAACGAAGCAAACAACTTAGAAGTTGATTTCTATATTGTTCCTCAAAAGCATCTTAAATTAACTGCTCAGGCTTTTTGTACTAAGCACGGATTATGGCAAAGCGAAGAAGTCATTGTAGAAGTAACAGAATAAAATAACAATAGGTAGTAGTTAAACTTTACTACTACCTATATTTTGTATTAGAAAATTATTAATTCAAAAAAAAAATGCTTTCACCAAAACTAGAACACGAACTAAATAAACAAGTAAATGCCGAATTATATTCTGCATACCTGTATTTATCAATGTCTGCATACTTAGAAACTATCAACTTATCGGGTTTTGCAAACTGGACAAAAATCCAATTCGAAGAAGAACAATCACATGCAATGAAACTTTATGAATACATTATTAGTCGTGGAGGAAAAATTGTTCTCGAACAAATTGATAAACCTAAAAATAAATGGACAGGAATTATTAATGTTTTTGAAGAAATTTTAATACACGAACAATTGATTACATCTTTGATTAACAATCTGGCAGACGTGGCTATTACGGAAAAAGATCACGCAACCGGAAATATGCTTCAATGGTTTATAAACGAACAAGTTGAAGAAGAATCTAATGTTTCAGAAGTTCTAGACCAACTTAAACTTATCGAAGGGAAAGGCTCAGGACTATTTATGTTAGACCGCGAAGCAAAACAAAGAAGCTTTGCTCCAACTACTTAATCTTTAACTAAAAACATTATTAACTATTCGTTTTAAATAAATAAATAAACATAAAATAATGGAAAACATAAACGAAAAAAAAGGAATGCCTCTATTAGGAGATAGCTTTCCTGAAATGAAAGTTCAAACAACTCACGGAATATTCAATTTACCATCTCAGTACAAAGGAAAATGGTTTGTACTATTTAGTCACCCTGCAGATTTTACCCCAGTTTGTACTACAGAATTTGTAGCATTTCAACAGCGTTACGACAAATTCCGCTCATTAAATTGCGAATTAATTGGTCTAAGTGTCGATCAAGTATTTTCTCACATAAAATGGGAAGAATGGATAAAAGATAATATGGATATTCAAATAGAATTCCCAATTATTGCAGATACCGGTGCTGTAGCCGAAGAACTAGGAATAATTCATCCCGGAAAAGGCACAAATACAGTAAGAGCTGTATTTGTAGTCGACGATAAAGGAAAACTAAGAACTATGCTTTATTATCCACAAGAATTGGGTAGAAATATGGATGAAATATTAAGAATAGTTGAAGCAATGCAAATATCAGACAAAAATGGAGTTGCTATGCCTGCAAATTGGCCTAATAACGAATTGTTAAACGACCATGTTATTATTCCTCCGGCTAGCGATGTTAAAACCAAGCAAGACAGACTTAACAAAGCAAAAGCCGGCGAATTTGAATGTTACGATTGGTGGCTTTGTCATAAAAAGCTTTAATTACTATCTATTTTAAAGGGTACAATAGTACCCTTTATTGTACCCTTTTAAAATAATATAAAACAACATAATCATCAAAACAATGGATTTATCGGTAAAATATTTAGGATTAACTTTAAAAAACCCGATTATTATTGGGAGTTCAGGCTTAACTGATGCTGTAGAAAAAATTAAAAATTTAGAGAAATTTGGAGCAGGAGCGGTTGTTCTAAAATCTCTTTTCGAAGAACAAATTCTTATAGAAATGGGAAAAAGCGCTAATCAGGATTACCACGATTATCCCGAAGCTCACGATTATGCTCGCTATTATACAAAAGAAAAGAACACAGCTGATTATTTAAATTTAATTAAAGAATCTAAAAAAGCTGTTAATATTCCAATTATTGCAAGTGTTAATTGTGCCAATAGTAAAGAATGGGTTTCTTTTGCAAAAAAAATTGAAAATGCCGGTGCTGATGCTTTAGAAATTAATGTTTCGTTATTACCTTCAGATATTAATGTTAGCAGTGCCGAAAACGAAAAGATATATTTTGATATTATCTCTGAGGTTAGAAAAAATACAAAAATTCCAATTGCCCTAAAAATGAGTAAGTACTCAGCCGGCTTAGCTCAACTAATTCAAAAATTAAGTTGGACAAAACACATAGATGCCTTTGTTTTATTTAACAGATATTATAATCCAGATATTGATTTAAATAAAATGAAAATTACTTCATCTAACATACTAAGTACACCGGAAGAAATATCTACATCTTTACGATGGATTGCCCTATTAAGCAAAGAAATACAATTGCCATTAATAGCTACAACCGGAATTCATAATAGCGAAGGCGTAATAAAACAAATACTTGCCGGAGCTCAGGCAGTTGAAATAGTATCGACTATTATGATAAACAAAGCAAGCTATATTCCTGAAATAATTAAAGGTATTGAAGATTGGATGACTAAAAAGAATTATAGCTCTTTATCGGATTTTAGAGGCTTAATGAGTTACGACAAATCGAAACACACAGTTGCATTTGAACGTGTGCAATTTATGAAGTATTATTCAGATATTAAATAATATAATAATTAATTATTATGACTAAAACACTAAAAGGAACAAAGACAGAACAAAATCTATTAAAATCGTTTGCAGGAGAATCGCAAGCAAGAATGCGCTACGATTATTTTGCCAAGCAAGCAAAAAAAGAAGGTTACGAGCAAATATCTGCAATATTTACCGAAACAGCTTTAAATGAAAAAGAACATGCAAAACGGTTTTTTAAATTTCTCGAAGGAGGTCCTGTTGAAATAACAGCTACTTATCCTGCCGGAAAAATTGGCACTACACTTGAGAATTTGAAAGAAGCGGCTAATGGCGAAAACGAGGAATGGACTGAACTATATCCTGAATTTGCTAAAATCGCCAAAGAAGAAGGTTTCAACGAAATTGCAACTGCCTTTAATATGATTGCTAAAGTAGAAAAAGCTCACGAAGAAAGATATAAAACATTATACGAAAATATTGAATCGGGGAAAGTTTTTAAACGAGGAAATAAAATTATTTGGAAATGTAGAAATTGCGGTTATATACATGAAGCTGAAAATGCACCGGAAATATGTCCGGCATGTTTACATCCTCAATCTTATTTCGAGATAAAAGAAAGCAATTATTAATTTAAAAACAAAGTATTATGAAAAAGTACGAATGCACAGTATGTGGTTGGGTTTACGACCCTGAAGTAGGAGATCCTGATGGAGGAATAGCTCCAGGAACAGCCTTTGAAGATATTCCCAGTGATTGGGTTTGTCCTGAATGTGGCGTAGGAAAAAACGACTTTGAACTTGTTGAAGAATAAAAACTACTAAACATGACACATTTAAAACCGGGGGATATAGCCCCCGGATTTTCAGAAGATAACAATGATATTAAAATTTCATCATTTGAAAAATTTAAGGGGAAAAGACTAATTATATATTTTTACCCTAAAGACAACACTCCCGGCTGCACAGCAGAAGCTTGTAATTTAAGAGACAATTACCAAACTCTACGTGATAATAAATTTGAAATAATTGGAATAAGCCCCGACAATGATAATTCTCATCAAAAATTCAGCTTAAAATACAATTTGCCGTTTGAATTAATTTCTGACCCCGAAAAAAAAATAATTAAAGCATATGGTGTTTGGGGAGAAAAAAAAATATTTGGAAAGATTACCGAAGGTGTTTTTCGAACAAGCTTTATTATAGACAAAAATGGAAAAATCGAAAACATATTTAAAAAGGTACAAACTAAAAATCATGCTCAACAAATATTAGATAAACAATAACAATTTCAGAAAGTGACAGAATTATTCAATACATATAATAGTATTGGCAAAAATATTTCAAATCGAATAAAATATTTCAAATCGGTTTGGGATGATGCCGATGAAAAAAAACTATTTCAAGAACTTGCTTTTTGTTTGTTAACACCCCAATCGAAAGCTAAAAATGCTTGGGCAACAATAATAAAATTAACAGAAAACGGTAAATTATTCAAAGGAAATTCTGTTTCTATTGCAGAGGATATGAATTTAGTTAGATTTAGAAATAACAAGTCAAGATATATTGTAAAAGCACGCGAGATATTTTTTAATAACTCTAATGGAATACGGGAAACAATATCTGAGTTTAACTCAGTTTATAAAAAAAGAAATTGGCTAAATAAAAACATAAAAGGCTATGGATTAAAAGAATCGAGCCATTTTTTGCGAAATATAGGATTTGTTGAAGATATTACAATTTTAGATAGACATATTCTTAAAAATCTAAAAAAATATAATGTTATAGCTGAAATTCCAAAATCTCTTTCTGAAAAAAAATATTATGAAATTGAGGATAAGATGAAGGAATTTTCAGAAAAAATAAGTATCCCCCTTGAGCATCTCGATTTAATTTTTTGGTATAACGAAACTAAAGAAATATTTAAATAAATATGAACATCTTTTTAGCAACACTCGAATCGATAGTAATTCTATTAGGAATTGGAATAATCGGTTTTATTATACTATCCCGAAAAATAGTTCCAATATCGATACTTGAAACTATCTCGCCATTAGTTATAGAAGTAGGTATGCCTTGCCTTATTTTCTCAAATATTATTAAAACATTTAATCCCGAAGAAATTTCAAATTGGTGGCAATTGCCATTATGGTGGATATTAACAACTTTAGTGCTTTTAATTTTAACATATCTTAGTACGCTAATTATAAGCAAAAAAAAGAAAGCAGAATTTGGAATAAGTCTATTTTATCCAAATGGTATTTTTATCCCTGTAGCAATTATCATAAGTCTTTTCGGCATAAATAGCATTATTTTATCAAAATATTTCATATTTATTCTAATTTATCCGGTATTCTTTTTTAATACGTATTTTTATTTTTTTGGAGGAAGAAATAAATCAAGTAAAAATCTGAAAAAAATATTTAATCCAATACTTTTGAGTACAATAATAGCCTTAATTATATCACTTACCGGTTATAAGTCTTATGTACCAAAAGTAATTCTTAGCATAACAGATTTAATTGGAGGAATTTCTCTCCCACTTATAATAATATTTATTGGAGGAAATATATATGTCGATTTCAAAAATAGCAAGAGTCTTAAAATAAAGGAATTATCGATATTTATTCTTTTAAAAAATATACTTTTCCCATTAATTATACTCTCATTATTAATTTTAATTAAACCGCCGGTAACAATTGCCTTTTTTATATTTTTATTAAGTGCAATGCCTCCGATAACCACAATTTCTATTGTAGCAAAAGAATATAAAAAAGATGTTGCTTTAGTTAATCAATTTATGGTATCGAGCTTTGTTTTTTCTATAATTACTCTTCCGGCATTGATGTATCTTTTTAATTATTATTTTAAAATATTATGATAGATTGGTTAGAAAAATTTAGTCCTGTAACTCAGGCATTAATAGCAACTTTATTTACATGGCTAGTAACAGCTTTAGGTGCTGCTGTGGTTTTCTTTTTCAAAACAATAAACCGAAAGGTTTTAGATGGAATGCTAGGATTTGCTGCAGGAATAATGATTGCTGCAAGTTTTTGGTCGTTATTGGCACCGGCAATTGAAATGGCAGAAGATTTAGGGATTACTTCATGGATGCCTGCTGTAATAGGATTTCTAACCGGAGGTGCATTTTTATGGATTATCGATAAAATTTTACCGCATCTGCATCTCGGATATAAAATGTCGGAAGCAGAAGGAATAAAAACAAAATGGCAAAAAAGTGTTCTTCTTGTTTTAGCAATTACCTTACATAATATTCCCGAAGGATTAGCAGTAGGTGTTGCTTTTGGTGCTATAGCCTCTGAATCAGCATCTGTTCCAATTACCGGAGCAGTAGTTCTTGCAATTGGTATAGGAATACAAAATTTCCCTGAAGGAGCTGCAGTTTCTGTCCCATTACGCCGAGAAGGATTATCGAGATTTAAAAGTTTCTGGTACGGACAATTATCGGGAATTGTTGAACCTATTGCAGGAGTTATTGGCGCAGCAGCTGTTATGTCTATGACAAATTTTTTACCTTATGCTCTATCATTTGCCGCAGGCGCAATGATTTATGTTGTAGTAGAAGAATTAATCCCGGAAGCGCAACTAAATAGAAATAACGATATATCAACAATTGGAGTCATGATAGGTTTTGCTTTAATGATGTTTTTAGATGTATCGTTGGGATAAGCGGTACTCTACAGTCGGCAGTACACAGTAAGCAATAAACAGTAAGCAGTAAGCAGTAAGCAGTAGGCAGTAGGCAATGAGAAAACTTGAAGACTGAAAACAGTCGACAGTAAGGATATTTAAAAACTAGAAATTGGAGACTGAAGACTTGCGACAGTCAGTTAAACAGAAAAATAAACTAAAAAAATAAAAAATAGGATTTAGAAAATTACAAGCTTATAAAAAATCGTTTAACTTAGCTATGAAAATTTATGAAATAACTAAAACTTTCCCATATGAAGAAAAATATTCCTTAACAAATCAAATAGTAAATCTTTACGCTCTATATGTGCAAATATAGGAGAAGCATACAGAAAACGAATATATTCAAAACATTTTATCAGTAAATTAAGCGATTCTGATGCAGAAAACATAGAAACTCAAATGTGGTTAAATTTCTCCTTCTCATGTAAATATATCAAAAAAGAAAAATATAACGATTTATTATAAAAATCTGAAGAAGTGGGAGACTTATAAATTATATGCTGAACAACCCTGACAAATTTAAGTAAACAGTCGGCAATAGGCAGTCGACAGTAAGAAAACTTAAAGAGTGAAGACTGGAAACCGGAGACTGAAATAAAAAAGATAGAACAAATGAAACTGATAAAGAAAATAATCAATTTTTATATCGATGGGTTTAAAAATTTAGATAAACTCGGAATAAAAATATGGATAATTATTGCTATCAAATTTTTTATCATGTTTGCAATATTAAAAATCTTTTTCTTCCCCGATTTTTTAAATTCTAAATTCGATTCAGAAAACGAAAAAGGGAATTATGTAATAGAAACTTTAATAAAAAATAATTAGTATGGAAACTTTTGACATGTCTTTAGTAGATTGGTCAAGGGCACAGTTTGCTCTTACAGCAATATATCATTGGATTTTTGTTCCGCTTACTCTTGGTTTATCTTTCATTGTTGCTTTTATGCATTCTATATACTATAAAACCAGAGCAGAAAAATGGAAAAACACAACAAAATTCTGGATGAAAATATTTGGGATAAACTTTGCTATTGGAGTTGCAACCGGAATTATTCTTGAATTTGAGTTTGGCACAAACTGGTCTAATTATTCTTGGATAGTAGGAGACATATTCGGTGCACCATTGGCAATAGAAGGAATTTTAGCTTTCTTTCTCGAATCAACATTTATTGCAGTAATGTTTTTCGGCTGGGATAGAGTAAGTAAAAAATTCCATATGCTATCATCTTGGTTTGTTGCAATAGGGTCAAATCTTTCGGCACTTTGGATATTAGTAGCAAATTCATGGATGCAAAATCCGGTAGGAACAGCATTCAATCCTGATACGGCCCGTAATGAAATGATTAATTTTTGGGAAATTATATTCTCACCTACAGCAGTGCATAAATTTTTGCATACAATTTCAAACGGTTATGTAGTAGCATCGTTATTCGTAATTGGTATCAGCGCATGGTTTATTCTTAAAGGCAGACATTTGGAATTTGCTAAACGAAGCCTGCTAATTGCTGCAAGTTTCGGATTGCTATCTTCACTTTTTGTTGCCTTTACAGGTGACGGATCGGCCAATGACATAGCACGAAATCAACCCATGAAATTTGCAGCAATGGAAGGTCTTTACGAAGGCGGCAATGGACTTGGGTTGGTAACTATTGGCATGCTTACACCCGGCAAAAAATACGATAACAATAAAGACGATTATGCCTTTGTATTAAAAATTCCGAATCTTTTATCATATCTTGCTACCAGAGATATTAATGGATATGTTCCGGGCATAAAAAATATTATTGAAGGAGATAAAGAAAATAACTTAATTCCTATTGAACAAAGAATGCAAAAAGGCAAGATAGCTTTAAATACTTTAAAAATATATAAAAGTTCTACCAATAAAGAAACTAAAGCAGAAGCTCTAAAAACTTTTAAAACTAATTATGCTCATTTCGGATATGGTTTTCTTCCCAAGAAAGAATCTGCAATACCAAATGTTCCAATAACTTTTTATAGTTTTCATCTAATGGTAGGCTTAGGTTTTTACTTTATAATGTTGTTTGCTGTAATTTTATTTTTCTCGATAAAGAAAACTATTACTGAGAAAAAAGTATGGTTAAAAATTGCATTATGGTCAATTCCACTCGGATTTATTGCTTCCGAATTAGGTTGGATTGTTGCCGAAGTTGGTCGCCAACCATGGACTATACAAGATATTTTACCTACAATGGCATCAACATCTCATTTAAGTACTTTATCGGTACAAATTACTTTTTGGCTTTTTGCAATTTTATTTACTATTCTGTTAATTGCTGAATTCAAAATTATGATTCATCAGATTAAAACAGGACCAAAAGAAGAAAGGAATTAATTATGTTCGGAAATTTATCATATTTTGAATTACAACAATATTGGTGGATAATTGTATCACTACTAGCATCTTTATTAGTATTTTTAATGTTTGTTCAGGGTGGTCAAACATTATTTGGGCAACTATCAAAAAACGAAAAAGAAAAGTCCCTATTAGTCAATTCTATTGGTAGAAGATGGGATATTACTTTTACTACTTTAGTAACATTTGGAGGTGCTGCATTTGCTTCATTTCCTTTGTTTTACTCAACAAGTTTCGGAGGGGCATACTGGGTTTGGATGATTATCTTATTTAGTTTTATTATTCAAGCTGTATCGTACGAATATCGTACAAAGGCAAAAAATTTCTTAGGACGCAAAATCTATGATACTTTCTTGTTTATAAACGGAATACTGGCAACAATATTAATTGGTATTACTGTAGGAACATTCTTTACAGGTTCCAAATTTTCAGTAGCTAAAATAAATATTACAAACACTGCCGATCCTATTATTTCAAGATGGCAAACTGCAACTCACGGACTCGAAGCTACTCTGAACATTACAAATTTAAGTCTTGGACTTGCAATATTATTTTTATCGCGAGTATTAGCGAGTTTATATTTTATTAATAATATCGACAACGACTCTATAGTAAAAAGGGCTGCAAAACAAGTTAAATTATGTACAATTCCATTTCTTGTATTTTTTATATTATTTGTAGGATTAATTCTCACAAAAGATGGATTTGCAGTCAATCCCGATACAAAAGAAATATTTATTGAAAAATTTAAGTATTTACATAATCTTATAGAAATGCCAATAGTATCAATTATGTTTTTAATTGGCGTTGTTGGTGTATTGTACGGAATTTTTCTCGGAGCTTTTAAATCATCATCTAAAGGTTTTTGGTTTAGCGGAGCAGGTACGGTATTAACAATACTGTCAGTTTTTATATTGGCAGGTTTCAACAACACAGCTTTTTATCCGTCAACATACGATTTACAAAGCTCGCTTACCATACAAAATGCATCGTCGAGTAAATACACTTTAACAGTTATGGCTTATGTATCACTATTAGTGCCATTTGTAATAGCATATATTACATATGCATGGAAATCATTAAATAAGAAAAAAATAAGCGAGACTGATATTAAAGAAGATGACATGGCATATTAAAATATAAAATGAAGATGCTAGATTAATAAAATTTATAAGACAAAAAATGTACTAAAAACATATACTAAAATGGAATATATTAGTTCAATATTATGGATTTTAAGTTGGCCATTATTAATTATTATATCGTATCAACTTGTGTTATACTTATTAAAAAAAAGTAACATTAGCAACAACTTACACTCTACAAAGCAATAAATTTTTATATGCAATAAATGATAGATATGAAAGAAATAGGAAAAATAGACACGTATTTAATTAAACACGGAATAAAGCCCTCGTATCAAAGAATAAAAGTATTCGATTATTTAATTAATAATAAGAATCATCCAACTGTTGATATAATATACAAAAAATTAGTTGAAGAAATACCCACTTTATCTAAAACGACAGTTTACAATACTCTGAAACTTTTTCACGAAAAAAAAATAATAATAATAGTAAATATTGAAGATAACGAAACTCGATTTGATGCTAATATTTCGAATCACGGACATTTTAAATGCATTAAATGTGGGAAAATATACGATTTTGAATTAACCGGAAACGAACTTAATTTTCCTAAACTAAATAATTTTTCAATAGATGAACAACATGTATATCTAAAGGGGATTTGTCCTGATTGCAAATAAACCAGTAGGCAAACTACAGTTTACAGTAGGCAGTAACTTAAAGACTTAAAGACTAACGACTGAAGACTGAAGACTGAAGACTGAAGACTGAAAACAGTCAGTTAAACAGAAAAATGAAATAAAAAATAAAAAATGGAATTTCGATAGTTGCAAGCTTATAAAAAATAGTTAAACTTGCTATAGAAATTTATGAAATAATTAATTTAATACGCAGTTGACAGACTGAGAATTGGAAACTAAAAACTAAAATATTAACACAAAAAGAAAATAAATAATGAAAGCAAAAGAAATTAAACCCGAAATTTACTGGGTAGGTGCAATAGATTGGGATGTAAGAAATTTTCATGGATATTTAACACAAAAAGGAACAACATATAATGCATATCTTATTATTGATGATAAGATTACATTAATCGATACAGTTAAAGCATCTATGACTGACCAATTAATATCAAGAATAAAAGAAATAATTGATCCTTCTAAAATCGATTATATAGTATCTAATCATGTTGAGATGGACCACTCAGGAGCTCTGCCAAAAATGATGGAACTTGCTCCAAATGCCACAATTATAACTTGTCCGAATGGCGACAAAGGATTAAAAGCACATTATAAAAAAGATTGGAATTTTAAAGTTGTAAAAACAGGCGATAAAATTTCGCTTGGAAAACGCTCATTAGAATTTGTTTTAACTCCAATGGTACATTGGCCCGATAATATGGTAACTTATATGCCCGAAGAAAAAATTCTGTTTTCTAACGATTCTTTCGGACAACATTATGCTTCAACAGAAAGATTCGACGACGAATGTGCCGAAGATATTATAATGGAAGAAGCAAAAAAATATTATGCAAATATTGTTCTTCCATACGGGAAACAGGTGCAAAAAGAATTAGAAGCAGCATCTACTCTCGACATACAAATGATAGCTCCAAGTCATGGAATTATATGGAGAAGTAATTTAAACAAAATAATTCCATTGTATAAAAAATGGAGTAAAAACGAAACAATAAAAAAGGCTATTATTGTATATGATACTATGTGGCATTCAACCGAAATTATGGCCAAAAAAATTCTCGAATTATTTGAAGAACACGGTTATAAAACTGCCTTAAGAAATCTTCAGCATACCCATATATCCGATATTATGACAGAAATACTCGACGCCGAATATGTTTGCGTAGGCTCTCCTACCCTAAATTCAACAATGATGCCTTCGGTAGCCGGATTTTTGACTTATTTGAGCGGTCTTGCTCCTAAAGGGAGAAAAGCAATATCTTTTGGCTCGTATGGTTGGGGTGGTAAAACTATGGACGAGATAAATAAATTCTTCGAAAAATCGGAATTTAATATTATTGCAAGCGAAAAAATAAAATATATCCCCGGAGAAAAAGAATTAGAAGAATTTAAAAATATATTATCAGAAAAAATTTCGTAATTTTATTTACATATTTGAATCGTCTCCTAAAAGTTGAAAAACGCAAATTTGAAGATTAGTTTTTGTCTTATAAAAAAAAGAGTTCTGATTTTCAACAATTTTACCCTTTAGGATTCAGGATATAAAAGCTATAAAAATCTTTATTCAATCTTTTGGAGCTAGCTTATATTTTAAATGACATTTTAAAAATTATGGATATGAAAAAATTTAATTCTATAACTAACATTCTTGATTTTGCAATTAAGACCGAACAAGAAGCTATTAATTTTTATTCAGAATTATTTAAAAAGACCAGTAATGACGATATGAAAGAGGCTTATAAAGAGTTTATTCTGGAAGAGCAATCTCATAAGGACAAACTCCTTAAATTAAAATCTGAAGGTAAACTTTCCGGTATTGATGAATCGAAAATTTCTGATCTTAAAATTTCTGATTATCTAACAAAACAAGAGCCTCACGAAAATATGGACTACACAGAATCTCTTGTTATTGCTATGGATAAAGAAAAGGCTGCATATAAATTGTATTCCGATTTAGCAAAAATTACAGAAAACAAAGAATTAAAAAAAATCTTTAAATTTCTTGCTACCGAAGAAGCAAAACATAAGCTTAAATTCGAGACAGAATATGATGAGATTATTCTAAAAGATAACTAATAATAAAAAAGACCATTGATTAAAATCAATGGCCTTTCTATATCATATCTATATAATGAAATACATATTTACAATTAAGTAAATATTATCTGTGTGTTTTCACCACCTGCTTTTTCATAAAACTCACCAATAGTTAAAACAGCTGAAACTTCATCAGACAAATCTTCTTTAGTTAGTTTAAACATATCCATTGCTAACTTACAAGCATATATCTCGCCCCCACCAGCAGTAATCATCTCAAGAAACTCATCAACAGGAGGGATATCAAGATCTTCCATTTGTTTTTTCATCATTGCAGAAACACCAGCTTCTACACCCGGCAATGTTCCTAATAACGTAGGGAAAGGCAAACCTCCAGGCATACGCATCCCCGGATTACCTGTTGTAGATGTATGCAATTTTTTCATTTGTTTTTTTGTAATAGCATCAAGACCAAAAAAAGTAAAGAATACTTTAGCTTCAATACCTTCCATTACGGCACCATTAGCCATTACTAATGTAGCATAAACATCTTCAATACTTGCTTTTGCACAAATTATACATACTTTTTTTAATGGTTTATCTTCTTTATTCATAACATCTTTATTTAATTACCTAAAATATAATTACTAAATTATAATATAAATTTTTTAATGTAACATTGAATTACATTATACACAACTAGAAGGCTTAGGTATTCCTGCATATTTAGATGATAATTTCAAAGGACCTCCAGGAAACAACTTATACAATCCTTTAATATCTGTTATTCCCGATTTTCCGACTTTTCTAATAGTTAGCCCCTCACCTGCAGCATTTTTTTCGCGCAAGTATTCAAGAACTTCAAAATGTTTATCAGTAAGTTCAATATTATCTTCTTTTGCAATTTCTATTGCAATTTTTTTTGTCCATTGCGATGCATCATTTAAGTATCCATCTTCTGTTATGCTAACTGTTTTACCAGCAATTTCTTTTTCTGCCATAGTTTTATAATTTTAAATTATTAATTTTTATTAACAAATTCCTTCATGAAACTAATCATAAATCCCATAGTTTGTTTCATTTCGGGTTTACCCATTTCACGCACTAGTTTAAATATCGAGTATTTAGGAATATTCTCTTTATCCATTGATGTATATACATCAACAGCATTATTTACAGTATTTAATACTTCTGGTTGCGATAGTTTATCGAGAGTTTTTAAAATATTAGGAATATTCTCTGCAAATTTATTAACATCCTCACTCGAGTATGTTGTTACAACTTTATCAATTACATTTCCTAAAGAAAGAATAAACTCAAAGTATCCCTTCTCATTTAATATATGTAATTGTTTTGTAGCATCAATTATCATTTCGTTAACTAGAGGAGCGGCATCTTTTGCAAAATCGCTAGCACTCTCGAACATAGAAACTACCGAGCTGATATTTTTTATATTCTTTATTAACTTTATTACTAATATTTTTATCTCGTCTAAATCAAATTCTACTTGCTGATTTTCTAATTCAGTTACAGAATAATCAAACATATCTTTTCCTATAATCGAGAAATCAGAAATTAAGTCTTCAACAGCATCAGATTTTATGCGTTGCTGACTAACATGATCTAAAACCAAATCCATTTTACGATTAAGCTCATTTATTTGAGCCTGCATATTATTTGTATCCATATCGATTCCTTTACGAGTTTACTCTTTTCTTTCCAGCCATAGTCATTTCTGCTTCAATTGGCATTTCTTTACCACGTAGTAAAATATGCCAGTAAATCCATCTAAACATTATTTTACCATAGTGATTAATTTTAGTATTTTTTAACAATCCGAAAGGCCCAATTCCGGGCAAAGGGAATGTTCCGGGCAAAGGTTCAGTATCATAATTAAAATCAATAAAGGCTCCCTTTCCATATCCGGTTTCTATATAGCAATTAGCATGACCATCAAATTTTGCCATTAGCTCTCTCCCATCAATAGCACTCATTAAGTTATCGAATAATATCTCGGCAGAAAAATGAGCTACCGAACCTGCCTTTGATGTAGGAATATCGGAAGCATCTCCTAATACAAAAACATTTTCGTATTTTTTCGATTGTAAAGTATGCTTATCTGTAGGTATAAAATTAAGATCGTCGCCCATACCACTTCTTTCTACCATATCTGCTCCCATATTTACAGGAACAATACTAAGAACATCAAAAGGAACTTTTCTTTCGTCGTATGACACTAACTCCTTTTTGTCATTATCAATACTTTCTATATAAAAGTCGGGTATTACTTCTATATTTTTTTCAGAAAGCAATTCGCTAAGCATCTTAGTAGCAACAGGTTTAGTAAAAGCTCCAGGTAAAGGAGTTACTAATTTAATATTTACTTTATCGCGCATTCCTTTTTTAGCAAAAAACTCTTCTGCCAAACAAACAAATTCAATAGGAGCTACAGGGCATTTGTATGGGAGTTCTGTTATTGCCATCACCAATGTCCCTCCTTGCCATGATTTAAAATATTTTTGTAAAGCAACAGCACCCTCTACTGTGTAGAAATCAAAAATATTTTTCATCCACAATTTATCTTTTAATCCGAGAGTTTCTTCCGGACAAGTTTTTGTTCCTGTTGCTACAATAAGAAAATCGTAATCAATAGAAAGTCCATCTTTTAACAATACTTGGTTATTTTCTCCTTCAATTTTTTCAATATCCTCATAAATAACATTTACTCCGGCCGGAAAAAAATCACTCTTTGCTTTTATTACATCTTGCTTTTTATAAATCCCGAATGGAATAAATAAAAAACCAGGCTGATAATAATGAGTTTTATGCTTATCGATAACTGTTATACCCCACTCTTCTCTATCTAAAGCTTTGCGGAGTTTATTAGCCATCATTGTTCCTGCTGTTCCTCCTCCTAAGATTACTATTTTTTTCATACATTTATAATTTTAAATTAATATATCTTAATTCTGTACTTTATTATTTACATTAGCAAATATGATGTAATTAATAATTAAACCTATTTTTACATATATGATGATTATCATTATGTGATAATTATCATATATAATAATCAAATTTGCTAAAAATGAATGAAGGATGTAATTGCGAAAATTGCGAATTGAAAGATCTATTTTTTAGAAGTGTAAATCAGGAACAATTAACAATGATATGCACTGAAAGGATTGAAAAAAAACATAAAATAGGAGATATAATTATTAATCAAGAAACAGAAATAAATAATTTTACTTATTTAAAAAGTGGATTAGTAAAATTATTCAAAGTAAATAACGACGGTAAAGAACAAATTCTAACAATAGCAAAACCTTTCGACTTTGTAAGTATTCTTAGTATTTTTGCAAACACTAAATATCAATATTCTGTAAAAGCATTAGAAGACTCGGTTACTTGTAATATGAGTCTTACTGATATAAAAAAGCTAATACACAAAAACGGAATTTTTGCCATGAATTTAATAGAAAAAATGAGCATGGTTTCTAATAATATAATACAAGAATCGCTTGAAATTCGGCGTCATAACTTAAAAGGGCGAATTGCTATTATTCTTCTTTACTTTGCTAATAATGTTTATGGAAAAACAGACTTCGAACTACCTCTTTCTCGAAAAGAAATAGCCGAGTATATAGGTATGACAACAGAAAATGTTATTAGAACATTATCGGAATTTCGAAAAGATGGTTTAATAAAAATATTTGGAAAAATAATTGAAATTTCGGATAAAGAACGTTTAGAAAAATTAGCAAAATATGGATAAAAAAACTACTAATGTTTCCTAGCTGTTTTTTAATACGTAATTTAAAAAAAAACATATTTACCTTCTTCCATCTCCATTTGCCAAGGAGTTTGCCCTTTATGTTGGTCGTTAATATATACATCGGCTCCATTGGGCTTCGAAGTAATTACAAGCCATTGTGTAGGCACTTCGTATTCTTCAACTATGGTGGTTACTTTAGCTGTGGTTAGAACCATTTCGTAAACTGTTGCTTCTTTAATTGCTAATGGATAAATGTAATTTCGCAAAACACCAAGTTTTTCGTGTTTAATGGTAATCTTTTTAGAACCAAATGGTAAGTATATCCAAATTTCACCAATTTTGTTTTTCGTTTTAGTAATTCCGTTCATGTCGCCTTCAAACCTAAATCCTTTCTGGATTGTAACCATTTTAATTAAAGCACATTTATCACCATTTTGGTCTATCACAGGATTAAGGCGTGCTTCCACGTCGCTCGTTAATTCATTAAATGATTTTACCGAGATGTTTTGCGATATAGAATTTAATGTAAATAAAATAAGGAGAGCAGTTAATAAATAATGGAATCTCATATTAAAAAAATTATATTGTTATTAATTAAAATCGCCTAAACCGTAAATATTACCGGTTGAGTCTTTTTCGGGTTGCCATGTTCGTACATGAATGACAGGGATATCAGGATTATTTAAATCGGCCATTAAGAACAAATAACCTACATCGCCATAGTTTGAAGAGAAATAGTTTTGTCTTATTTGCACACCATAAATATCTCCGCCTTTACCTGCTTTCCGAATTTCGCTTTTCTCAAATTTTATATTAATATATTCTTTACTACCAAAAGAGTATCTCAGATTCTTAATATATTGCTGTTTAGTTTGTCGGTTATACCTTAATATTCTATTATTTTTAAACTGGTGATCACCATTATTTTTAAGCTTTAAATAATATCCGGTAATGATTAATGCATCATCGGCAAAAATAGATTCGATATAATTCAATCGTTTTAAGGCATAAGCTGTTTT
>CAZDCZ010000040.1:27957-29357 GCA_964504155.1 uncultured Bacteroidales bacterium
AAGCTGTTTTAGATAAAGCAAAAGACAAGGTATTTATTTTACAATCTGTATTAAAATAAAATACTATATCTTCAATAAACTGTTTATTATTCGATTTAAAGTTAAAACTCATAGGCACCGACCTACAAATTACCTTTTCACCAAATTTTATAAAACTCAATTTAGGTTTTGCCACAATTTTTGCATTACCATAATGGATTAGTTTTTTAAAAACAGCAAAGCCTTCTGGTGTAAAGTTCTTTTTTATCGACTCGTAATTTTTTGTTGGTATGGCAGAGAGTACTTCAGCAATATTCTTTTTATAACATTCCGGGTTTTGTACTTTGGTTAATTCTTCTACCGATTTATCTTCTGCAGTTTTATCAACTTTTGTAAGCCTAACAGGAATTGTATAATATGATTTTCGGAAAGGAATTGGATCTATTTTACTTAAAACAGTTTCGATTTCGCGATTTATACGTGCTTCACCTTCGAAAATATACTCTGCCTTTAATTTAAGGTTTCTCATATCTTTTGCAACACCATACAGTTCAATAAATCCTTTACCATCTTTTGCAGAATAAAGGTTCGACCAATCAGATCCATCCCAATACGAATAATCGAAATTGGTAACCGTATTCGATTTATAGTTAATAGATAATAAAATAGATTTATAATTATCGTTTTTGTCTATATCTGTAACATTACAGCTAATATTCGAAAATATATTATTAATACTCGCCGGAAACCACATAGCCAAAAGTTGCTCTTGCCCATTTTGGTCGTAATACTTAATTGCATTTCCATCTGGGTGACTTTTTAGTAAAGTTAAGCCCCAGTAATAATACCTTAGCGCATCGGCAATTTTATACTCACGTAGTGCTTTTTCGCCATATTCGGCAAGTTCTATTATCTTATTCTTTCGTTGTTCAAAAATCTTATTAATCTCAGCACGTTTAATATACCTAAAAACCTTTGCATCGGGCTCGTTACTTACCACAATTCGTTCTGTATTTTTTAAGGTAGCATCGGAATAAGTTTTAACAACACTGTTAACCTTTTCGGTTATTTCGCTTTCGTTATTTTTTGTTAGCTCTCTTTTTAATAGTTCAAAGCTACTCTCAACTTGAGTTGACACTTGGCTAATTAAAAAAGATAGGGCCTCATTATCGGCAGTTTTTAAGGTTGCACCTGTACCTTCGCCCCAAATGTAAGTTTGCGTATTGGCTTTTATCTGCTCGATGCTTTGAGCGTTTACAAGTAATGTTGGGAATAATGCAAGAATGATAAAAATATACTTCATAAGATATGTTTGATTTTTAGACATATAAAGATAATATTTTTTCTTTTTAAGACCTTAAGGTTTTAAAAACATGTTATATATATATATTTTCTTCTTCAGACCTTAAGGTTTAAAAAAC
>CAZDCZ010000041.1:0-28476 GCA_964504155.1 uncultured Bacteroidales bacterium
GTTTCCTTTCATTTAAGAAAACTAAATAAACTAAGTTCGTTATAAAAATAGATACATCTTTAAAAACTTACATAATTCTCTTTACTTAGCTATAAATAGCAATTTACTTGCTCTTTTTATTCCGATTCATTAAATATATTTCAAAAAAATTGTAAACGAGAAACATATCAATTACTCGAATAATAATTTACAAAAACCCCGACAGTTAATGTACTGTCGGGGTTTGAATTTTATATTATTTATTTTCAATATTAATCGATAACTTTCCGAATAACATCTATAACAGTTCCATCAACCCATTTAATTGCAGCAACAATTTCGTCGGATATATTTGGTTTTTGAGGCTTTCCACAAATAGCTTCTGCTTCGTCTTTAAGTTCTTGAATAGTTTTTATTGGCAGATTTGAATTTTTCAATTTTTCTAACAAATCTTTTCTTTTAGGATTAATCGCTATTCCACGTTCGGTTATAATAATATCGATCATCTCTCCCGGGCCACATATAGTTGTAACTTCGTCTTTAATAACCGGTATTCTGTCGCGAAACAAAGGAATGGGTAATATAACATTCTTTGCATGCAAACAATTCTGCCATCCTCCAATTCCATGTAACATATAACCATCTGAATGTGTAACAACATTTCCATTAAAATTTACATCAACTTCTGTAGCTCCAAGAATCATAATATCCATCATCGATGTAAGATTTCCTTTCGAATGATAATTATATGCATTAAAAACCGGATACTGATGATGATTTTTATTTTCGGCAATACTTCTCACGGCATCAAGATCGAAAGCTTGAGCATCGAGAATATGTTCCATAGTTCCTTCTTCGAGCATCTGAACCATATATTTTGTGCTGCCGCCAAATCCTAATTTTGATTTCCACCCTTTCTCTTTTAATATCTGATGAATATAATGACCAATAGCAAGTGATGTTCCACCCGCTCCTGCTTGCATATAACATCCATCTTGTAATATCTCGCTTTCTTGCAAGAACTTAGCTGTTAGCTCTGCAATAAGCAATCTGTCGGGACTACGTGTTATTTTAGTTGTTCCGGAAATAATTTTTTCGGGAATTCCAATTTTATCAAGCTTTACAACATAATCGACATAATTTCCTTCTATCTCCATTGGGAAATTAGGGAAATCGACAACATTATCTGTAACAATAATAACTTTGTCGGCATATAAATAATCGGCAACAGCATATCCCAAAACTCCGCAAGCTGATTTGCTATTTAAAGCATTTGCATTACCAAAAACATCAGACGAAGGAGCTGTTAACACAGCTATATCGATTTTTACTTCGCCATCCTGAATTGCCTGCACTCTTCCACCATGAGAACGAAGCACTCCCGTTCCTTTCATTTTTCCCTGCGAAGCAAAACGACCTAAAGGTCCGTTCATGCTACCCTCGATATGATCTATTGTTCCATTTTCTAAATGTTCGATAATTGGTTCATGGCATGGAAATGAGGCAGATGGGAACCAAACAAGGTCTCTAACACCTTCGTTATGAGCTATATCGAATATTTGATTACTAATTAAATCGCCATTTCGCATATGATGATGAGTTGAAATACACATTCCATCATTTAAACCGCATAGTTTAAGTGCTTCGCTAAGCGAAGAAACAATTTTATTTCCATCATCCGGGTAATCAATGCAAGTTGGGATTGGTGGTCCATACTTATTTCCTGTAGGTCGGTGCTTACCAACTCCTTTAAAAGGAACAACATCTTTACCGTTTATCTGTGTTGGAACCATTCGTCCCACAGCATTTTTTACTAATTTACTCATTCAGCAATTCCTCTCTCCAATTTTTTGAAATTAAACCTAAATCTAATGCTAAATCGATTGTTTTTTGTGCTCTTTTAACTACCGGTGGATCTATCATTTTTGTTCCTAAGGATACAACACCCAAACCTTTCTCTTCGGCAATAATAAAGGCATTAACAATTTTTGTGGCTTTAACTATCTCGTCTTTCTCGGGAGCAAAACACTCGTGTATAACATTTATTTGTCGAGGATGAATACAACCCATTCCTTCGAATCCTAATGATTTCGAAATTCTAACATTTTCTTTCAAAGCATCCATATCGCCTACATCGGAAAATACCGAATCGATTGCCTGAATACCTGCCGCTTTACAAGCATTAACCATACGTGTTCTAGCATAAAACGATTCTGTTGCTTCGTTAGTACGACGAGCACCTATATCGGCAGTATAGTCTTCTAAACCAATAGCAAGTGCAATAACATTTTCTGAAGCAGTAGCTATCTCAAAAGCCTTCTCCACTCCCATAGCACTTTCGATTATCGGCATTAGATATATATTATGCTTAACATTGTTTTCCTTTTTGAGTTTTTGAATCTCTTCTTCGAGCTTAAGTATCTGTTCTGCTCCCTCGCATTTTGGCACTAATAAAACATGTACATTATTAGGAATAAGATATTTTAGATCATCTAATCCTTTTGGAAATTGATTTATACGTACCATTCTTTCGGCACCATAAAAATTCATTCCTCGTAAAGCATTTCTTACTAATATCTTAGCTTCAAGTTTTTTGTTATATGCAACAGAATCTTCAAGATCGAGAATAATACCATTTGGCTGATGTATTCCGGCATTTAACATCATACTTGGAGAATTTCCGGGTAAATATAATCTAGAAAATCTATATTGCTCTTTTTCCGAAGTATAATTATTTTCTTTAATAATATCGAACAAATATTCTTTATCGGTGTCTATCAGTTTTTTAATTGCAGCTTCTACTCTTGCAGCTATTACTAAAGCAATTGCACCTTTATCTTCAATTTTTAGATTTGCGTTTTTAATTCCGAAATAATTTAATATCTCTTCGCTTTCTTTTTTTATGCTATCGCCAAAAAGAACATTTACTTTGCTTTGGATATCGAGTTGTATTCCACCACTATTGGTTAGTTCTAAAGTAACAAAACAATCGGAACGAACTTTTTTTCCTATATTTCCTGCTGTTGCTATCTTATTTTTCATATTTTTTTGTTTTTTTATTTTCTGTTACAAATATAACAAATCGAATTGTCATTGATAAATTATTAGTTGTTAATTATACTTTGATAGATTAAACAGAATTACAATTTTTCAGTTTTTTTGCCTCTAACCCTAAAGGGAAAAGGCTAAAAATCAATCTGTTCCCTTTAGGGAGCAAGGGTAAAACAGGTTGATTTTGTGTTAAAGCATAATATGTCAAAGTAGAATTAATTATAAACGATTAATGGTAAATTATAAATAAAATCAATTTTACATATCAATCACTGCTTATAAGCACAGTCGGGAATAAAAAAAACGACACAAAAAATTGTGTCGTTTTTAATAATACAGATATTTTTAGTGTTTACATTAAGAAACTTAATAAAATACCGGCACCTATAGCAGAGCCAATAACTCCCGCAACATTTGGAGCCATTGCATGCATAAGTAAATGATTTTTAGGGTCGGCTTTAAGTCCTTCTATTTGTACTACACGCGCACTATCAGGAACAGCAGAAACACCTGCAGCTCCAATTAATGGATTTATCTTATTATCACCTTTAAGGAAAACATTCATTAATTTAGCAAATAATAAACCACCAACAGTAGCAACCATAAATGAGAGTGCACCTAAACCAAATATCATCATCGATTTTGGAGTAAGAAATACATCAGCCTGAGTTGATGCCCCAACAGTAATCCCTAAGAGTATTGTAACTATATCGACTAATGAGTTTCTAGCTGTATCGGCCAAACGTCGTGTAACAGTAGATTCCTTCAATAAATTTCCGAAGAACAACATACCTAATAAAGGTAATGATGTAGGAGAAATAAATGCTGTTAATATTAAAGCAATAATAGGGAATAATATTTTCTCTAGTTTAGAAACCGCTCTAGGAGGTTTCATTCTAATTAGTCTCTCCTTCTTTGTTGTAAGTAATTTCATAAAAGGAGGTTGAATTATCGGCACAAGAGCCATATAAGAATATGCTGCAATAGCAATAGGTCCAATTAAATGAGGAGCTAATTTCGACGACAAGAATATTGCTGTAGGGCCATCGGCTCCACCAATAATTCCAATAGCACCAGCTTCTGCAGGAGAAAATCCTAAAAATAATGCTCCTAAAAATGTTAAGAAGATACCAATTTGTGCTGCTGCACCAAGCAACATTAACTTTGGATTAGATATTAATGACGAAAAATCGGTCATTGCACCAATGCCTAAGAAAATTAATGGAGGATAAATACCTTGACGAACACCAAAATAGAGATAATTCAACACACTACCTTCTTCATAAATTCCTAGCTTTAAGTTAAATCCTTCGGCTTGAAAAAATGGAATATTCCCAATAATAATACCAATACCAATAGGAATTAGCAGTAATGGTTCGTACTCAAATTTAATAGCAAGAAAGATAAAAAACATCCCTACAAAAAGCATAAGAATATTTCCCCAAGTAACATTCGGGAATCCGGAAAACTCCCAAAAATTCAATACTCCTGCCACAGCGCCAGAATATCTTGTAAACTTATCATTTTCAAGAAAGAATACTCCATCTCCTTTATATTCGACAGTACGAGTATTCAAATTTTCGTCATCAAAATTAAGAATAATAGTATTGTCTTCTACTTTCCAATTTCCTTGATACTTCTTTTTTGTAGAATCTAAAACAAAGGTCTTGTTCTTATAGAAACTTATTTGTTTGTATCTTTTAACAGTTCGATCGGTATTTGCAGACAATTTATATCCTTCAGATCTGCTAACCCATTTACCATTGATTAGTTCTTTATTTATATCATTGGCACTTGAATTAAAATTACTTAAAAGCACTAATACAAAAGCCAGTATGATAAACCTAAGTTTTTTCATATATTTATTAATATTTACTTTTTTACTCAATCTCAGCTAAAACATCATTCTGTAAAACGGCATCACCTTCGGCAACTTTAATGCTAGAAATAATTCCATCCTTTTCAGAATCGATATTATTTTCCATTTTCATTGCTTCCATAATTAAAATAGTGTCGCCTTTTTTAACTTCATCACCTTCTTTTTTCAATACTTTGAAAATATTTCCAGGCAATGGAGCAGTTAGCTGAGATGCCCGCCTACTAACAGTTTTCTTAATCTTACTGTCTTTTCGTGTTACCTGAACTGATGGACGAGTTAAAATAGGTGTCTTACTTTGCTTAATTTCTTCTTGATGCACCTCTACTTCATACTCGGAGCCATTAACATCGATAGTGGCAATATTCTTTTCGAAGTCTTTTACCTCTACATCGTAATTATTACCTCTTATTGTAAATTTAAACTTTTTCATGTTTTTTAAATTAATTTTTTGGCCAATTTCGTATTCCATAGATTTTTGAACTCCATGGAGAATATCGCCTTCCTACATGTTTAATAGTAATAATATTACTTTCTTCGTCGTGTTGCTCAGAAAAAAACAAATTAAGAGACATTGCAATTGCAGCACTTACTTCGTTAGAAATATTATAAGAATCATCACAATCTGTTTCTGCTTTTAATTTGGCTTTTCTCTCTATTCTCTGCTTCTTTCTTGAATTATAATATATTAAATTCGGAATATTACTAAATATTACTACTAATAATACTAATGCCAAAAACACTATTATCCAGCCTACAATTGCTATTGTATAACCTTGCGTAGCAATCGCAAATACACATTTTATTTCACCTAATATTGGTATCATATAATTTATAATTTATAAAGGTATGTTAGAATGTTTTTTTGGTGGATTAGTATCCTTTTTAGTTGCTAAAGTTTGGAATGCCCTAATAACTCTAAAACGAGAATTACGAGGTTCAATAATATCATCGATATATCCCATTTGTGCAGCTTGATAAGGATTAGCAAATTTCTCTTGATATTCTGCTTCTTTTTCGGCTAAGAATTTTGCTCTTTCTTCGTCGTTTTCGATTTTTTTCATTTCGCGCCCATAAAGCACTTCAACAGCACCTTTACCACCCATAACAGCAATCTCGGCAGAAGGCCAAGCATAATTAATGTCACCACGTAATTGTTTAGAACTCATTACATCGTGAGCACCACCATAAGATTTACGTAATGTAATAGTTACTTTAGGTACAGTAGCTTCACCATATGCAAACATTAATTTTGCTCCATGAATAATAATACCCCCAAGTTCTTGTGAACTACCCGGTAAGAAACCCGGAACATCAACAAGAGTAAGAATAGGAATATTAAAAGCATCGCAAAAGCGAACAAATCTGGCAGCTTTTCTTGAAGCATCGATATCTAAAACTCCGGCTAAGAAATTTGGTTGATTAGCAACAATACCAACAGGCATACCATCTAATTTAGAAAATCCGGTAACAATATTCTTTGCGTAATGTCGGTGTGTTTCTAAAAATTCACCATTATCGACAATAGAATATATTACATCTTTTACATTATATGGTTTATTAGGATTCTCAGGAATAATCTCGTTTAATGCATCGTCTAATCTATCGATAGGATCGTTATTTTCTGTTGCTGGAGGTTCTTCAAGATTATTTGATGGTAAATAACTTAATAATTTTCGTATTAACAATAAACCTTCTTCTTCGTCTTCGAGTTTAAAATGAGAAACACCCGATTTTGATGAGTGCATATTTGCTCCGCCTAAATCGTCGACAGTAATTTCTTCTCCGGTAACAGTTTTAACAACCTTCGGACCGGTAACAAACATATAACTGGTATTCTCGGTCATCATAACAAAATCGGTTAATGCAGGAGAGTAAACTGCTCCACCGGCACAAGGACCAAAAATTGCAGATATTTGAGGAATTACTCCGGAAGCTAAGATATTTCGCTCAAATATTTCAGCATATCCGGCTAAACTATCAACACCTTCTTGAATTCTAGCTCCTCCACTATCATTAATTCCAATTACCGGAGCACCAACTTTCATAGCCATATCCATTACTTTGCAAATCTTTTTTGCAAAAGTTTCTGAAAGCGAACCTCCGAAAACTGTAAAGTCTTGAGAATATACATAAACTACACGACCATCGATAGTACCTGAACCTGTTACAACACCATCGCCATATATTTTATTTTTCTCCATTCCAAAGTTTGTACAACGATGTGTAACAAACATATCAAATTCTTCAAAACTTCCTTCATCAAGAAGCATCTCGATTCTTTCGTGAGCCGTAAATTTCCCTTTTTTGTGTTGGGATTCGATTCTTGTTTCGCCGCCGCCTAATTTGGCTTTAGCTCGTAAATCAATTAATTGTTTAATCTTATCTTGTTTATTCATTACGAAAATTAGAAATTATTAAATATCTAGTGATTATATAATTTATTTATTTTTATCTTCACAAAGCTCTGTTAATACACCATTTGTCGATTTTGGATGTAAAAAAGCTATACTTAAGCCTTCGGCTCCACTACGAGGAGTCTTATCTATTAATCTTACACCTTTTTTTTCTGCTTCTTTAAGCTTCTCTTCAATATTCTCTACAGCAAATGCCATATGATGCATTCCTTCGCCTTTTTTCTCAATAAACTTTCCTATTGGACCTTCAGGATCTGTCGATTCTAATAACTCAATTTTTGTTTGTCCTACTTTAAAAAAGGCTGTTTTTACTTTTTGCTCTTTTACTTCTTCAATGTTATAACATTTCAGACCTAAAATTTCTTCATAATATTTAATCGACTCGTCAAGACTCTTGACTGCAATTCCAATATGCTCAATATGTGATGGTTTCATATATATATATAATTTTTTTTACAAAAGTATTTATTATATATATAACACACTAATTATTTTAATAAAAATATTTAGTAATAAATGTTGTTTCTCAACATGTTTATAAAGTTCTTATATTTATTTTTTTACTGAGATATAAGATTCTAAATAAAAGTAAACATATTTTACAATTATTATGATTAATGTACAATTAAGTATTTATTGATTTCTCGAATAATAGAAACTTATTATTTTAGATTTTATTCGATAATGGCATCGTATATTACTTGCTGTATATTTGTTCTCACATTCATTTTAACTAATTTTGAATTATCTTGATTTGGATGTATTCTGTTTGAAAGAAAGATATATAAAATCTCGGTTTCAGGATCAACCCATACCATTGTGCCTGTAAATCCGGTATGTCCAAAACTTTTACCCGACACACATTGGCAAGTAGGTCCTACTTTCGAATAATCCATCTGAGGTTTATCGAACCCTAAAGCTCTTCTGTTTCCATTTTTTAAAAACGGACTTGTAGTAAAGTATTTTATTGTAGTATCGTTAAAAAATTTATTTCCTCCGTAATTTCCATTTTGCAGATACATCTGCATTATTTTTGCTAAATCGTTGGCAGTAGAAAAAACTCCAGCATGACCACATACACCACCTAGCATTGCGGCTCCCGGATCGTGAACATAAGCTTGTAATAATTGTTTTCGAAAAATCATATCTACTTCTGTTGGAACTATCTCGTTTTTCGAGAATCGCTTAAGCGGGAGATAGCCTGTTCTATCGGCTCCAAGCTTTTTATAAAAATTATTATCTACATATGTTGGAAAATCTTCATTAGTAATATTTTCTATTATCTTGTAAAAATAATAAAATCCTAAATCGCTATAATGATACTTTTTTTTCTCGAGTAATGATGATTTTCTTATCATATCGTAAATAGAATCGCGAAACGAATCAAGAATATAAAAATTGTCAGCAATTTTTGTGGTATAAGCTTCTTTTTTTACAACAGAATAAATACTATCTTGAAGAATAAAATTCTTAGCTAAATAAAATCCTTTTCCAATTTTATAAGGATATTCTTCAGAAAATTTTGTGCTATAAATATCTTTATCGGGATATACTCCTCGTAAAGTTTTAATATAATATGGTATCCATCCATTTAATCGTGCCTGATGAGTAAGAATATCTATAATTTGTAAATCGCCTTTATTGGTTGTATCTAATTTTGGGAGATAATAGGCAAGATTTGTATCGATATTGAATTTCCCTTCATCATATAATTTCATTATTGAAGGCATAGTTGCAACAATTTTTGTTATCGAAGCAATATCGTATATATCATTATTTTTTACTTCTTCTTTTTTTTGATATGTATGATACCCAAACGATTTTTTATAAAATACTTTTCCGTATCGGGCTGCAAGAATTTGACAACCGGGAGTAGCATGAACCTTTATTGCATTGTTGGCAATAGAATCTATCTTCATTAATTCGTTTGACGACATTCCAACATCTTCGGGAATAGTATAATTTAACCTATTTAAACTTTTTGTATCTATACCTGTTCCGATTGGGAATTTTGGCTCTATAGATACCGGCAATTTCCCTTTTGCTGCTAATCCCCCAAAAATAATTTGAGCCGATATACTTTGAGTAATCTTATCATCATGATACGACATTATTAAAGCATCAAGATCGGTATTTTTAAACAGTTTTAAACTATATGGATTTGCAAATACATCAACAATTACTTTTGTTTTTTTCGATAGTTTATTAATAAATTCAATATATTGATTTTTTACTCCATAATTTTTGTATAAAGAATTATTTGTATTATGAATCCCAACAATTACAAGATTATAGCTTTCTAATTTATTAATTAATATATCGAAATTCTCGTCTGCAACATAATTATCTACCGACATATAATTACTTAATGTCGATTGAAAAATATTAACTGTTTTACCTCCCAAATTTACCGAAGCAACTTTTAAAGTATCGAGTTGTTTTAAAGGAATTAGCTTATTTTTATTTTCAACTAATGTTATTGACTGTTCAATAAGTTTTCTTTTAGTAAGTTGGTATTTTATCTTATTCAAATCGCTATCGATATTCTCTAAATTAATTGTGTCTCCATCGATATTCGATTTTGTTTTTATTTTATCTAAACCTGACCAATATTTTAATTCTAGTATTTTTTTACAACTTTCGTTGATTTGTTCTTTGGTAATATATCCTTTACGTACATATTGCTTTATTTTTGATATCGACCGAGAAACATATTGCGGAAATAATAATATATCGTTTCCGGCAAGTAAAGCCATGGCTTCAATATCGCCATGTTTATAATCGTTTGTAATTCCTTTCATGTTTAATGCATCGGTAATTGCAAGACCTTTAAATCCTAATTCGACTTTTAAAATATTTGTAACAATATTTTTCGATAATGTAGAAGGTAAATTATTTTTTTCTAATGAAGGAACATTCAAATGAGCAACCATAATACCACCAACACCATTATTTATCATCTGTTTAAATGGGTAAAACTCTAAAGAATCTAATCGTTTCTTCGAATGCTTAATTGTAGGTAATGTTTTATGCGAATCTTTATCTGTATCGCCGTGCCCGGGAAAATGTTTAGCTGTAGCAAGAACATAATTATCTTGCAAACCTCTCATATACATTATTGATTTGTTTGCCACATTCTCTCTATTTTCTCCGAAAGAACGATTATTAATTACCGGATTACGAGGGTTATTGTTTATATCGGACACAGGAGCAAAATTTACTTGTACACCAATCCGTTTTAGCTGCTCGGCAATATCGGCACCCATTTGATATATTAAAGAATCGTTTTGAATTGCTCCAAGGGTCATCTGACGTGGATAATTTATTGTATTATCGAGTCGCATTGCCAAACCCCATTCGGCATCAATACCAATAAGTAATGGTGTTTTCGAAATTGATTGATAGTAGTTTGTTAATTTTGCTTGAGCAACAGGTGTTCCTTGAAAAAATATTAACCCTCCTATCTTATATTTCTCTACCAGATATTTTATCTCTGCAATATGTTTTTCGCCTTTATTAGAATATGCTGCAACCATAAACAATTGCGATATCTTTTCGTCGTACGACATAGAATTGAATACCGAATCGACCCATTCGGAAGATTTGAATATTTGTGTACCGGAATTGTTATTGTTTAAGTTATCCTGAGCATGTAAATAATTAATACAAAAAACTACACATATAATTAGAGTAAAATATTTTTTCATTGTTTATTCTTTTTTTTATTATTGATATACTAACAAATATTAATGGCTTTTCGCGATTCTAGAATCTTCTTTCTGATTGTGAAAACTAACCAAAATTATTGTTCTACTCATTTATGTTCTATATATACAATTTTATATCTCGTTTTATCTTTTTTTAAATCTTAAATATTTATTGCTGCCAAATGTTAAATAATAGAATATATAAGCAAAAAGAGGCACAATAAATATTAAAAAGTAAATTTCTTCAAAATTCCAAAATAGTCTTAATCCAAAATTAATTAATATTATCAAAAATGTAATAGGGACAATCCATTTTCCATGTCTAAATCCGGTCAATTCGTATTTTTGAGTTTTATTTTCAATAGAATTAAAACTTATTGTTTTACTTCTGCACCAATCAATTTTTGCACTTAATTGATGTTCTCCCGGTTCAATTTCGAATTTTTTTATTTCATTATTTCTAATTGTTCCTATTTTTTGTTCGTCGAGATATACTCCCATATCTCGCATTCTATTATTCCATTCCGAAGTCCGTTTTATTATTAGTTTTGCCATATAATTTTTCCATCAAACAAATTATTTTACAAAAATATTTTATTATTATCGAACACAAACTTACATTTTAATTATCAAGATAAAAATAGATTAAAATAAATTATTTCACTTCATCGTATCTATAACATTCAATCAAATGATCGTTAACTAAACCTGCTGCTTGCATAAATGAATAACAAATGGTGGAACCAACAAATTTGAATCCTTGCTTTTTTAAATCTTTACTCATTAAATCAGATATTATAGTATTTGCAGGAACTTGTTTATTTACACTAAACTTATTAATTATAGGCTTATAATCAACAAATTGCCAAATATATTTATCGAAACTACCATATTTCTGTTGTATTTCGATAAATGCTTTTGCATTATTAATTGTAGCTGAAATTTTTAATTTATTTCTAATTATCCCTTCATTGCTTAATAATAAATTTATTTTCGGTTGTTTGTATTCTGCAATCTTTTTATAATCGAAATTATCGAAAGCTCTTCGAAAATTTTCACGTTTTTTTAATATTGTTAACCAACTCAGTCCGGCCTGAAAAGTATCTAATACAAAATATTCAAATAATAATTTATCATCATGAACAGGCACTCCCCATTCTTTATCGTGATACTCGATTTCGAGTTTATGTTTTGCCCAATTACATCGATTTGCCTCCATTTTATTCAAAATAATATAAAAAATAATATAATTCTACTTTGACAGATTAAACAAAATTAAGATTTTTCAGTTTTTTTGCCCCTAACCCTAAAGGGAGAAAGCTAAAAAATCAATCTGTTCCCTTTAGGTAGCAAGGGTAAAAATAGGTTGATTTTGTGTTAAAGCATAATCTGTCAAAGTAGATATAATAAATATTTAATTTATATGTATAAAAAAAGCTTATTCACAAATGAATAAGCTTTTTCTAAAAACAAACAATCACTACAAATTGAATTTCTTTGCAATATCTTTAGGAAGAACATCTTTATTAATCATAATATCAATTGTTTTATATAAAACAAATGCTTTAGATGCATAAAAATATCCGTTATAGATGTGGTTATCCTCCGACCAAGAATTTTTTATTAAATAAAATTTATTTCCTTTCTGATCGTAAGCAATACCGGTAATATGCATACCATGATCATCGGTAGTAGTATAATTATCGAAACCTTCTTGTCTGTTTTCTTGAGTAATTACCTTTTCGTTTACAGGACCATCGAAACTATATAGCATTTTTTGTTTTTCTTGTCTCGATAATTTCGACCATTTAGATCTTTCGAGATCATCCATATTTTCAATGTTCTTTTCAGGAACAATAGCAAGACCCTTTTTCCAAGAAAATCCTTTTTCGCTAACATCAGCACCCCAAGCAACAGTATAACCTTTATCGATAGAGTTATCGATAATTTTTTCCAATTCGTTTAATTTAACATTATATACTTCATCATAAGCCCAGTTGTCAGGCACTTCAATAATAAACTTTGAATAAAAAGGATGATGTGTAAACGAGGATACTTCAATATAATTATCGGCATCGATTTCTAAATAATCGTCTGCAAAAGATTTTGGAGTATATTCTTTTCCTTTATAAGAAAATTTCTCTGGTACTTTTCCAAGATAAGCATCTAAAATACCTTCAAAACCTTTTTCCCAACTTGTAGTAAGTTCTCTGTTTTTATTCTCAATTACTTGATCTAAATAAGCTTTTAAAATAGCATCAAGTTCCCCATGCACATGTTTCTCTGTACCATATTCTAAGCCGCCATATACATTTTCAGGAACAATACCATATTTTTTAATAACATTAGTAACATCGTGAAAAGCTCCTCCGCCACCAAAATTCAAGTGACCGTGAAATCGTACATATTTCACTGCTTTGTCGATATAAGAATATCTAACAACAAACATCTCTGACAAATCAAATTCTCCTTTTCCTTCACGGATTAATTCAGATTCGATAAACGATAAACCTGAAAAACTCCAACATGTACCGGAACGATATTGGTTTTTAACTGAAGTTGCTTTTAATTGTTTTTTTACTTCAAATTTATAAGAATCATCCTTTTTTGAATCATCTTGTGCAAAAACTGTATTGCCTATTAACAATACTGAAAATAATACTGTAAATAAATATTTCATCTTCATTTTTCAATTTTTAATTAGTTGAACATTACAAATTAACAATAAAACTATTTTATAGACAAAATATTTATAACATAGTTTAAAAGTTTTATGATTCTTTTATTTAATCCTTTTGATTTATTTATCATGACTAGAAACGAATATTAAATACTAACTAAGAATTTAATTAAAAAATATTCTAACATAAAAAAAACCGAGACTAAATATCTCGGTTTTTTTTACCTTGCTTAATCCTTATATCAATTCTTTCATTTTCATCGTTTTAATTACAAGACTAACAATCTCGTCAATACTTAAAGTTTTTGTGTTCAAAATCAAATCGTAATCATAATCATCAATTTTTTTACCGGCAAAATTGTCTCTTAATTTTTTTCTTCTTTTATCATTATCTACTGCAAGTTTTTCTGCTTCGTAATAAGAAATTTTGTGTCGTTCTTTTATTCCGGGAACACGCCACAACAATGGAGCAATTAATCTTACATGTAATGATTTAGGTATTTCTCGAGTAATTGAGGCTCCACAACGACCGACAATTATAGCATTTCCGTCTTCTCCTATACTTAAAATTACTTCTTTTAATGTTTTTTTTATTTTTCTGTCGCTTTTATAATATTTATTCGATAATGCATTTAAAATATCATCAATTGCTCCTCTTTTTTCGTTTTTAAAAACATATTCTATATTCTCGGGTTCTAATCCTAATTCCTTTGCAGCATTTTCAAGTATCTCTTTTGTAACAATTTTCCATTCTTGTTTTTCTTTTCCGGCATGAAGTTCATCGAGTGATTCTGATATTTTTTTTGCAATCATCTTTGCAGGACAACCAAATTCTCGCGATATTGTAACAACAGGACCCACTTCTAAGAAATCTATCTCTTCTCTTTTATTTTTATGCCTTTCTTCTAAATATTTAAGTAAAATATTCCCCATATTATATGATATTTACAGTTAGTTCAACACTTTTATCTTTTTTACTAATTTATAAAAAAAAATGAAGAAAGCAAATTAATAATTTAATTCAGACTTTTTATTTTTTTTATTTCAGAAATTCACAAGAATAATAAATATTATTTATCTCCGGTGTTGAATTTGAATAATAAGCTTGAATATGCGGTTTTATAAAAACAATTTTGATTTTATAATTCCCATTTTATGAAAAAGATATTGAAAAGAAACTTTCATTACTCCAAAACCATATTTAAGACTATTCAAAAAATCTATACTCGAAGCATCATCAAAATATCTTGTCGGGCACGTAAGCTCTCCAATTTCGTATGATTTCGAGAAAATCTGAACAATTATTTGATTATCGAAAACAAAATCGTTTGAGTTATTATTATAATTGATAGATTTAAGCACTTCGGCAGAAAAAGCTCTATATCCGGAATGATATTCAGATAAATTTTGATTTATCAATATATTTTGAAAAACAGTTAAGAACCTATTCGTAATATATTTATACAAAGGCATTCCTCCTTTTCTTGCACCATTTCCAAGAATCCGTGATGCCAAAACTACTTGATATACATTATTTGCAATAATACTTACCATAGCAGTTATAAGCTTTGGAGTATATTGATAATCGGGATGTAACATAACAATAATATCGGCACCTAATTCTAAGGCTTTATTATAGCATGTTTTCTGACTCCCTCCATATCCGGTATTCTTATTGTGTAAAATAATATTTTTAATATTCAGTTTATTTGCAATATCAAGTGTATTATCATTACTCTTATCGTCGACCAATATTATATCGTCGACAATATTTAAAGGAATTTCGTTATAGGTCTGTTCTAATGTTTTAGAAGCATTATACGACGGTAAAACAACAATTACTTTTTTCCCTTCAATCATTTCTTTTCTTGTTTAATACTTTCTGACTTAATAAAACATTTCTTAGCCATGTCTTCGTTCCCAATCTGTTTATAACTAATTCCCAAATTAATATATAATTGATAATCGTTTGGCTTGAGTTTTAAAGCATAGTTAATAATTTGTATAGATTTTTCGTAATTTTTGTTTAAACCATATGCCACACTCAAATCTTTTAAGGCTGGAATATTATTTTTACGAATATTACATGCTCTTTCGAGATAATAAATTGATTTATCGAATTCACCTTTATATTGTCCCAGCAACTTACCTAAAGCATAATTAACATCAAACCTATTAGGATTAATTTTCATATAGTCCTTATAAACAGATATCTGATAATCAACATCTTTATTGTCGGCAAATATCGAATTTGTGTTTTTATATACCTTATCGAAATTTGACGACTTAACTAATATACGTTTATAATAATAAAATGTAGAATCGAGATTTCTATTATACTCGTAATGAGCATTCCCAAGCAATAATAATGCATCATTATATTTAGGATAAATACTTACTGCTTTTCGTAAATATTTTATTGATTTAATAAACAGTTTTTCTTTTTTGTTTTTATTCGATTCGTTAATAGCTTCTTCGAGCAATTTACCCCCTGCCGATGTATTACTTTTTGCACTATTTTCTGATGTCATAACATCGGTTGTAAATAATACTAAATCGTTTTTCCACGCTTTATTTCTATCTATTGTTTTAAAACTATATAATACAATAAGTGCAAATAGTGATATAATTATAATATATGATTTCTTTACTTTTTGAAAATAAATAGTAAAAACATATGATAGAATTATTACAAAACCTAGTGATGAAAAAAACAGAAATCTCTCATTCATAAAAGTCCCTACCGGAAAAATAATATTAGAAACTATAAATAATGGTATCAGAAATATAATAATCGCAAATGCAATAATGTTTTTTGATTTTAACTTTAAAACCGACCACGTTGTTATTACCACATATACAATTAGAGACAAAATTACCCATATATTATTCCAATTAACATACGAAATATGAAATGGATAATAATCGAAGGTTAAAGGATGCGGGAAAACTATCAATTTTATATATAAACCTAAAGTATAGATAATTGTAGCATATTTTTCGCTAAGACTTGCATACAAAAAAGGATTATTCATTAATTCTGTTGGTTGCTCAATATTAAAGCCTCCTAAAATTTCTGTTCGAATAATTAAAAATATTACTAATGGTATTATCAAAAAAACTTCAATTTTTAGAACTCTTTTCCAATCGGTTTTCTTCTGATAAAAATAAATAGCTAAAGGAATTAATATGATAAACGAAACAGAATTCTCTTTAGAAAGAAGCGCTACAAAAAATAAAATACTAACAATTACACCATTCTGAAATTTTAGATTATCAGAATACTTTATAGCAAATAATAAACTTGCTAAAGAAAACAATAAAGCCAATATTTCGTCCCGACCTTTTATATTTGCAACTACTTCGGTATGTATAGGATGAGTTATAAATAATATTGAAGTAAGAAATGCAAACAGAAACACATTATCGATTTTACTATTCGATGAAAATATTTTTTTTGTGAGAATAAATATTAATATCCCAATAAGGGCATATAATATTATGTTTAAAAAGTGGCTAATATGTGGATTTGCACCAAAGAATTCATACTCTATTGCAAAAGTAACAAGAGATAATGGTCGATATCGTCCACCCGAAACTAGCTTCTTTTGCTTTCCGAAAAACCCTGTAAACGAATCGTTTGTAAGAATATCTGATATGCCATCAATCCCATTTTTTGTAAATTGATTTTCTGTAATAACAATAGCATCGTCGAGAGCATAATCGTTCTTTATAGAATTTCCATATATTACAAAAGCTATAATAATTATAACAATATATAATATATAAGAATATTTCGGCTTATTATTAAAATTCATTTTTAATAGTTTATGCTAATATAAAAATAATTGGGATAATTTACCGACAATTAATCATTAAATAAAATCATACTAATTGTAAAATAATTATAGGATTGTTTTACATCAAAGAAAAAATAAACAATAAGCTCCAAAGATTCAAGAAAATACCCTTAAATAAACCATAAGTTTATTGAAGAATATATAATTATTTATATTATTCAAACCTTGGTTCACATTAATTTTTCTTTAATACTCGTAATTGTAATATGAGAGTAATTATTGCTAAAAATAAAAAAGTAAGTCCCGAAACCAATAAAGCCTCGCTAAGTGTATATTTATCGATATACCAACCAATAAAAGGGCCAATAATTGCGAAGAATATTCGAATAACAAAATTACGTACCGAAAGCACTGTTGCCCTAATATTTGAATCTGTTAAACGGTTTATATAATCTTTTAATACAGGAGTTGCTACACCTCTAACAATATAAAAACCAAAAAGAATAACTATTCCACTATATGTGTCAATCTGACTAACTATGATATATCCCAAAGGGATTAGAATAGCAATAAAAATAAATATTTTTCGAGGCTTCATTATTTCTTCGAGCATATGAGCATACATAGCTGCAAATCCAACAACAAGGTTTAAGAAAGTCCATAAAATACCATACATTGATAAAGGCAAATCTATTAATTTAAAATATGGTTGAACAAACCATGCCATTACCAGTGTAGATGCACCAATAACCGACGAAAAAATAATATTCCATCGCAATTTGATATTCTCTATTAACGAATACTTTACAATACCTATAATGTCTTTAAACTTAGCATTAACAAGTTTTCCGTGTCTTTCGGGTTCTATCAACAATATAGCTGCAGGAATACCAATTAAAGCAACAAGTGTTTGAGCATAATACGGTGTTCTTAAGCTAATAGTAGCCAATAAACCACCAAATACTCCGGCAATTGCTTCTGCAAAATTTCCTGCAGAAATAATTCGTCCTTCATATTTCATATATTTATCTGCTTTCCCCATCACAAGTAAAGAATCGTACAACATTGCCGAATCGGCACCCGATATTAAACTTTGTCCAATACCAAGTATTATTTCGGCAATTGCAAAACCCCAAAAACCATACGAAAAACTATAACAAACAAACCCAAAGAAACCCATAATTGTTCCTATTATCATTGTATGCTTTCGTCCTAATACATCGGCTAAATATCCCGAAGGAATTTCTAAAATAACAATTGCAATAGAATATATAGTTTGTAAAAGGAAAATTTCTTTCATTTCTAAACCATTCTCTTGATAAAAGAGAACAACAATCGGCATAAATAGCATAAACCATTTTGCTATCTTTATAAGATATAATCGTGGTATGTTTTTTTTTATATTTTGTTGCATAATTCTTCTCAAAAACACAAATGTAAGCTAGTATATCATTAAATAAAATATCTGATAAAATATTTATTAAAAAATCTTTTTAAATAACAAAAGACAATCTCATTTTATTGTAGATTTGTAGTATTAAATATGAAATTAAAATTATTGATAAAATAAAATTTTATTATTATGAAAATGACCTTGATTGAAAAAATTATCGCAAATCATTCGGATCAAAAGACTGTTAAACCCGGCGATATTGTTGATATTGTTATTGATGCAAGAGCAGCTCGCGATTTCGGAGGAGCAAATGTTGTAAAAAATATTCTCGACAACAATTTACATATCGACGATATTTCGAAAACATTTTTTACTTTCGATTGTAACCCAACCGGATCCGATCAGAAATATGCTGTTAATCAGCAAATTTGCAGAAATTTTGCCCGCGAACGCGGAATCAAAGTTTACGATTTAGAAAACGGGATTGGTACACACACCCTAATTCATGACGGATTAGTATATTCAGGTGCTACTTCGATAACAACCGATTCTCATGCTAATATCTTGGGAGCTGTTGGAGCATTTGGACAAGGAATGGGCGATAAAGATATTGCTGCATCATGGAATAGTGGAAAAGTTTGGTTTAAAGTACCAAAATCTGTTAAATTAAATATTAATGGAAATCGTCCCGATGGATTATCGGCAAAAGATATTGTTCTTAATTTACTTAACAAATTTGGAGCTAACACATTATTAGGTTATTCTATTGAGATTTATGGCAAAGATATCGACAAATTATCTCTCGACGAAAGAATTACTATCTCATCTATGGCAACAGAAATGGGTGCTATAATTATTTTCTTTACTCCAAACGAAGCAATTATAAAATATAGCGAAGAACGTTCGGGTAAAAAAATCGAACTTATAAAAGCCGACACCGATGCTAATTATGATCAAGAAATTGATTTGAATTTTGAAGATTTTGTCTCTCGGATTTCTCGCCCGGGAAAACCTCACGATGCTGTTGAAATAAATAAGGTTAAGAAAATAAAAATTGACTCCGGCTTTATTGGCAGCTGTACAAACGGTCGCTACGAAGACATGAAAGCTGCAGCTGATGTATTAAAAGGACAAAAAATTGCTCCAGGAGTAGTTCTAAAAATCGTTCCTTCAACCAACGAAGTATGGGAACAATGTTTAGATAATGGCTTAATTAAAATTTTTAAAGATGCAGGAGCTCTTTTATCGAATGCAGGATGTGCCGGTTGCGCTGCCGGACAGGTTGGACAAAACGGAAAAGGAGAAATAACAATTAGTACAGGAAACAGAAATTTTCCCGGAAAACAAGGGAAAGGAGATGTTTATCTAGCATCCCCTGCTGTTGTTGCTGCATCGGTTATTGCCGGATACATAACTACTCCGGATGATATTCCTGACGAACCTGCTACTTTCGACAATTTATTAAAACCACAAGAAGAAATCGAAAAAAAGGAAATTGAAAATACTGTCGATAAAGAAAAAATACTAGAAGGTAGAGTATGGTATATTAAACAAGACGATATTGATACCGATATGATTTTCCATAATCGTTATTTATCAATTACAGATATTAACGAAATGGGTCAATATACTTTCGACAATCTTGAAGGTTACAAAGATTTCGCTACTAAAGCAAAACCAGGCGATATTGTAGTTGTTCAAAAGAATTTTGGTAGTGGAAGTTCTCGTCAACAAGCTGTTGATTGTTTTAAAGCACTTGGCATACAAGCTATTGTTGCCGAATCGTTTGGAGCAATTTACGAAAGAAACGCTATAAATGCAGCTTTCCCTATAGTACGTTACAATTCTCTCGACAAACTTGAATTGGAAGATAAAGATACTATTAAAGTAAACCTTGAAACAGGCGAAATAACAAATACTAAAAATAACAAAACAATTAAAACCGAACCATTCTCTGATGTACAAATGGAAATATATCAGAATGGAGGACTTTTCTAATTTAAAAGGCAATAAACAGTCGGCAGTAAGCAGTAAGCAAACTGTAGACTGTAAATTGCAGACTGAATAATAACAATAAAAAACAAAAACATGAGCCCAAAAACTTTTGTAGAAAAAATATTCGATGCCAAATGTGGAAGCATAGTATTCAAAAAACCCGATATTATACTAACTCACGATAATACAGCTAGTATAAAAAAGACTTTTGAAAAAATGGGTGGCGAAAAAATTGCCGATCCAAATCAATTATTAATAGTACTTGATCATAACGCACCACCAACAAATGCAAAACTTGCTACCGATTATCAGCACATTCGCGACATGGTAAAAACTCAAGGCGTTAAGAATTTTTACGATGCAGGAAAAGGAATATGTCATCAAATTATGTCGTATCATGCTATGCCCAAAATGATAATTGTCGGTAGCGACAGTCACACATGTACCGCCGGAGCCTTTAACGCTATGGCCGCAGGCATAGACCGTACAGAAGCCGCCGGATTATGGAAACGAGGCGAAACATGGTTTAGAGTTCCCGAATCGATAAAAATTACCTTAAAAGGGAAATTAAATAAAGGTGTTTATGCAAAAGATATCTCGCTGTGGATAATTGGTATGATAGGCTCGGCAGGAGCAAATTATAATTCAATAGAATATCACGGCGACGGAGTAAAGCATCTCTCTATTGCTCAAAGAATGACTTTAACAAACCTTGCATCTGAAATGGGAGCTAAAAATGCAGTTTTCCCTCCCGACGAAGTACTGGCAAAGTTTTACAATAAAGATAAAATTGATGGCATTTGGGCCGACCCTGATGCAAAATATGCTAAAGAAATAGATATTGATCTTAGCAAAATTTACCCATTAGTAGCTGCTCCTCATCATGTAGATAACGTAAAAGCTGTATCGGAAGTAGAAGGAACAATCCTTAACCAAGGACTAATTGGAACATGTACAAACGGACGACTCGAAGACATTAGGATAGCTGCTGAGATATTAGACGGGAAAGAAGTTGCCAAAGGATTTCAATTATTAGTTCTTCCTGCCTCGCAGAAAATATATCTTCAAGCAATTGAAGAAGGAATAATTACAAAACTTATTAACGCCGGAGCAAACGTATTAAGTCCATCATGTGGCCCATGTTTGGGAACAGGACAAGGAATTCCGGCTGATAACTTTAACGTAATATCAACAGCTAACAGAAACTTTAAAGGTAGAATGGGTAACAAAACAGCAAACATTTATCTTGCCTCCCCTGCTACTGTTGCATATTCGGCAATAGAAGGAAAAATTACCGACCCTCGTGGACAAAAACATAATGATAAGTTCCCATATAAAAAAGAGCAAAGTTCTACAGTTGAAATAAACAATAACGATAACAGAAAAATAAATAACACCTGGAATTATTCTGATATCGATGACTTAAATACCGACCAAATGTTTGCAGGAAATTTAACTTACAATGTTCTAAGTTCTGACCCTGAAGCAATAATGCCTCATCTTTTTAAAGGATTCGATGAGAATTTCTCCGACAATGTAAAAAAAGATGATATTATTATTGCCGGCGATAATTTCGGTTGTGGAAGCTCACGCGAGCATCCTGCAGTAGGCTTGGGACATGTTGGCGTTAAAGCTGTTATTGTAAAATCGAGTAATCGAATATTCTATCGTTCGTGTATTAATCAAGGATTACCGCTAATTGTTAATCCCGAAATAGTAAATAACTATAAAGCCGGCGATAAAGTTGATATAGATTTTAGTAATGGAGTTATTTCGCTTAACGAGAAGAAATTCAATTTTGCTCCCCTACCCGATAAACTAATGCAAATTATCGATAAAAAAGGACTTGTTAATTGGATAAAATCTATATAAACTAAATTACTTATAAAAAAAACCTTTCCATAGCAGGAAAGGTTTTTTTATAAATCCAATGCTCATCTTTTTGCTCAATCAGGAGATGTAACAAATGCAATTAGAATGAAAGCAGAAAAATCATAAAAAAAGAAATAATTAATGGAATTGATAAAACTTCTATTCGTAAGTTAAAGTTCTTTGCAAAAGGAAAAACTAATTCAAATTTTATAGAAGTTATGAGTTGCGAAAATGGGTGTATTGGAGGTGTAAATACTCTGATAAAAGGAAACCAAGGAACAAAAGTATTTATCGAAAATCAAAAAGAGATAAATTCTTAGTTCTATCAACTTTTGAATGTTTTTTTAAAATAATTATACTATTTGTTTTTGTATTAAATATATTTTTTTACTTTTGCATCGCTTAAGAAAATTGGTCTAGTAGCTCAGCTGGATAGAGCAACAGCCTTCTAAGCTGTAGGTCCCAGGTTCGAATCCTGGCTGGATCACTTTTAAAGGTCATTACAATATGTAATGACCTTTTTTTATTAGATATAAATTATACAAGTTTTGATAAAAAATATTAAAAAAATTCTAGAGCAATTTTCTTATTTTTTTATTAAGTTATTAACAATTGTTAATTTATGTTAAAATACTCTTTTGAAAACTCCATTATTTAAGCAACAAGAACAATTCTTTTGTTAAAATGCATGTTAATATATTTTTCTCACTAAAGGTAACCATAGCATTTATTTTCAATATAGTTTAACATATAATTGTATGTAGAGCAAGAATTATTAATATAATTTTAACTATTATGTAACAATCAATAACTAATCTTGCATAATAAAATAAGAAACAATCTATTAATTCAAACCTTTAAATTAATATCTAATGAAAACCTTTAAAAGTAAAATTTTGATTTTAGCAATAATGCTAATTTCTATGTCGAATTTAGCTTTTTCTCAAGGATCTACAACTTCCGCTATGAATGGGAAAGTAACCGATCCAAACGGAGAAACACTTCCGGGAGCTAATGTTATTGCTGTTCACACACCTACAGGTGCAGAATTTGCAGGAATAACCAATTCTAATGGCTATTTTAACTTACAAAACCTTAGTGTAGGCGGTCCTTACACTATTACTGTTTCTTTTGTTGGTTTCAAAAACTTTGTAAAAAAAAATATTTATCTAAATCTTGGTCAAACATTCCGTTTAGATGTTACAATGAGCGAAACAGCAATAGATATTGTTGAAGTAGTTGTAACAGCAAAACGTGTTCAAGACTACAGAGTAATTGATGGTAACAGAACCGGAGCCGAAACTGTTATTGGGAGAGATCAATTAGATAATCTTCCATCGATAAACAGAAACATCTCCGATATCGCAAGATTAACTCCTCAAGCAAATGTTGATGACAATGGAGCTATTTCTATTGCAGGTATTAATAACCGATATAACTCAATCTCTATTGATGGAGCTGTTAATAACGATGTTTTTGGTTTAGCTGCTACCGGAACTAATGGTGGACAAACAGGTGGAACACCATTCAGCATGGATGCTATTGAACAATTCCAAGTTGTATTAGCTCCTTACGATGTTCGTTTCAGTGGTTTTGCCGGAGCAGGTATTAATGCCGTTACTCGTAGTGGTACAAACAAAATAGAAGGTTCTGCTTACTACTTTTTAAGAAATGAAAGTCTAGCAGGAAAAACTCCTACTAACGTAAGTGAAGATAATCGCGAGAAACTTCCTGATTTTAAATCAGAGACTTATGGTTTCCGTGTTGGTGGCCCTATTATTAAAAATAAACTATTCTATTTTGCAAGTGTTGAATTACAAAGAGACGATACTCCTCAACCATTCGATTTTGCAAATTATGATGGAAATTCTTCGCAAGCTGATTTAACAACTCTATCAGATCTATTAAAAAATACTTATGGATATAATCCCGGAGGATATTTGAATAATAATCGCACTTTAGAAAGCGATAAATTATTCTTCCGTATTGACTATAACATTAATAAAACTCATAAATTAATGGTTCGTCATAGTTACACAAAAAACGTTTCTGTTAATGCTAGTGGATCTTCTAACAGATCGATTAGTTTTTATAATAATGCTGTGTATTTTCCAAGTGTAACAAACTCATCTGCACTTGAATTAAAAAGCAACTGGGCTGAAATGTCGAATAATTTAACTCTTGGATATACAAAAGTAGTTGACGACCGCGACCCTTATGGAGCTAATTTCCCATCGGTAAGAATATATGATGGAAATGGAACAATTTATTTTGGTTCAGAGCCTTATTCAACAGCTAATAAATTAGATCAAGATGTGTTTACCTTAACAGATAACCTAACATTTAATAAAGGTATTCATACAATTACTATTGGAACAAATAACGAACTTAGTTCAACATATAACTTATTTATGAGAAAGAACTTTGGGGAATACAGATATAGTAACCTAGATGATTTCCTTAATAACAATCCTGCATACCAATACGAGAGAGGTTATTCTCTAATCCCCGGCGATATTACCGGTGATGGTGCTAAAGCTGCAGCAGAATTCAAAATGCTTCAATTAGGAGTTTATGGACAGGATGAAATTCAAGTAAACGATCAATTAAAAATTACTGCAGGTATCCGTTTCGATATGCCAATGTTCTTAGACAAACCAAAAGCCGATGATCATTTTAATGCTGTAACATCATCTATGATTCAAAATGCAGGTTACGATTTAGAAGGAGCTAAAGCCGGAGAAATGCCAAAATCTCAAATCTTAATTTCTCCACGTGTTGGATTTAACTGGGATGTAACAGGAAATCAAGACATTCAAGTTCGTGGTGGTGTTGGTGTCTTTACTAGTCGTATTCCTCTTGTATGGCCGGGAGGATCGTTCACAAACAATGGTGTTAATATTGGTGGAGTATATCATAGAAGCTCTTGGGGCGATGATATTTATTTTAACTCTGATTGGAATAATCAATACGAAAATCCTGATTTTGGATATACAGATGCTGCTTATGGTGGACAAGTTGACCTATTTGCAGAAGATTTCAAATTTCCTCAAATGTTCAGAGCTAACTTAGCTGTCGACAAGAAACTTCCTTGGAATATGGTTGGAACTTTAGAAGGAATTTATTCTAAAACAATAAATAACGTTTTATACTATAATGTTAATCTCGACCCTACTACTCAAGAAATGACCGGCGGTCCTGATAACAGACCAATATTTACCGGAAACAGTATTGATCCTGATTATACACGAGTTATGTTAGGAACAAATACAAGCGAAGGATATACTTATAATATCACAGCTCAATTGCAAAAACCTTTCGATAATGGACTAACAGCCAGCATAGCTTATACTTTTGGACGTGCAATGGCAGTAAATGATGGTACATCTTCGCAAAACTCATCGCAATGGAGATATATGGAACAAGTAAATGGTCTTAACAATCTTGATTTATCTTATTCCGATTTTGATTTAAAACACAGAATAACAAGTTATGTTAGCTATTCAAAAGAATTTTTCAATCATGCAAAAACTACTATTAGCATCTATTACAATGGACAAAGCGGCATGCCTCTTTCTTATGTTTACGATGATTATGATGATATTAATGGTGATGGTGAAAAATGGAATAGTTTAATTTATGTACCAAAAGATGCAAGCGAAATTAATCTTATCAATTATGTTGATGGTGAAGGAAATACTGTTACATCTGCTCAACAATGGACTGAATTAGAGAAATTCATAAATAATGATGATTATTTGAAAGACAGAAAAGGTAAATATGCTGAAAGAAATGCTGCTCGTTCTCCTTTTGAAAATATTTTCGACTTAAAATTCTCTCAAGATTTATTTACTGATATTGGAAATAGACAACAAAAAATTTCTTTAACAATCGACATTTTCAACTTCACTAATTTATTAAATAAAGATTGGGGAAGAAAATACTCTGCTGTTAATGGAACATATTCATTAATCGATTTCGAAGGATTTGAAGCTGATGGGACAACTCCTCAATTTACTTTCGAAAATCTAGGTAACAAAATGGATATCTATACTCCCGACGATTCAGGAATTAGCAGTTCTAGATGGCAAGCAAGATTTGGAATAAGATATACATTCTAAAACAAACTATTCAATACTTTAAAAAGCTGTCAGAAATGGCAGCTTTTTTTGTACAAAATCAAATATTATTCACAACTATCATCTTCATAAAAACACTAATTTTCTCTACCTTTGTTAAAAGCTATTAATTAAAAGAAAGTTCTAAAAAAACCAATTATGAAAACAAGAATATTCATCTTTCTAAGTATCATTTTTATATCATTCTCGTGTAAAAACACAATTAAAAACAACAATTCGAATGAACCATATGTTGTTATGCTATCTGTAGATGGTTTTAAGTGGGATTACCCAAAAGATGCAAACACTCCTAACCTCGACCATATTGAAAAAATTGGTGTTCGAGCAAAATCTGTTATTCCTTGTTTTCCTACTAAAACATTTCCGAATCATTATTCTATGGCAACAGGATTATATCCCGACCATCACGGAATAATATTAAACAGTTTTTATGCTCCCGATATCGATAAATATTATTCTATTCCGGATAAAAAAGCGGTACTAAATCCCGATTTTTATTTTGGCGAGCCAATATGGGTAACTGCCGAAAAACAAGGCATAAATAGCGCTTCATATTTTTGGGTAGGCGCCGATACACCACACAACAATGTTCTACCAACTTATCATTATGCATACGACGGCTCAGTTCCATTCGAAGAAAGAATCGATGGTGTTATAAAATGGCTTAACTTACCAGAAAAAGAAAGACCTCATTTAATATTATGGTATATTCAAGAACCCGACAGCAAAGGACATGAAGTTGGACCTCATAATCCCGAAATTTTTTCGATGATTGAATATTTAGATAGTTTAATAGGAGTATTTAATACAAAAATATCCGAATTGCCAATTGCAAAAAATATTAATGTAATAATTACCTCAGATCACGGAATGTGCGAAATAAGCAAAGATAGAACTGTTTATTTATCAGATATAATAAAAGAAGAATGGTGTAAGCATATCGATGGAGGAAATCCGGCATATACAATTGAGGCAAAAGACGAATATTACGATACAGTTTATAATGCCCTATCGAGTACTGAGAATATTACTATTTGGAAAAAAGAATCGACTCCTGAAAGATTACACTATGGTACTAGTGTTCGTGTAAAAGATTTTGTTGTTGTTGCCGATAGTTCATATAGTTTATTAGGAACACATGAAGATATAGCTACTTCAGGTGGCACACATGGCTACGACAATATAAATACCGATATGCATGCCATATTTTATGCTTACGGACCAGCTTTTAAAAATAATTACAAACATCACTCGATAAATAATATCGATATATATCCTTTAATATGCAATATTCTAAATTTAAAACCTGCCGAGATGGATGGAGATTTACAAAATGCTAAAGGAATGCTATTGAATCAAGAATAAATTTTATAACAACATTCATTACTAAACATAACACGTAAAATAAAGGGGTAATTAATCTCTTTATTTATATAGCAGTATTTCATAAACTATGTAAGTTTTAAAAAACGGGATTAGCTAACCCTAGTTTGCTTTAGCGAACGGTAAAAAATCTAATCAAAAAAAGAACTTTAGCCTTTGCTATTAATTTTTTTTCTAAATTTGC
>CAZDCZ010000042.1:0-27802 GCA_964504155.1 uncultured Bacteroidales bacterium
TAACTTTAAAAATTAAATTTTCAGATTTAGCTTTATTAATAATAATATTCTTATGGCATTTCTCTTTAAGAGATTTTTTAATCGCGACAAAAAAATAGTTAGTATTTTCTTATACGAAGCACTATTTATTGTTTTTCTAGTAATTATATTAATAGGAATTTTTTGGATAAGCAATGAATATAATACATTTAATACCGAAATTACTAAAATAAAAGAAGAATATCTTCATGAACAAAAAGTATTATTAAAAGGAGAAACAGAAAAAGCTGTAAATTTTATTAATATTAATAGAAGAAAAACAAAATCAGAATTAATCGATAAATTAAAAACCAGAGTAAACGATGCTTATGCTGTTTCTGCAAACATGTATTACGAGAATATTAACGATAAATCAAAAACAGAAATAATAAAACTAATAAGCGATGCATTACGACCTATTCGTTTCTATAATAATGAAGGATCGTATTCCATTATTAATAAAAAAGGAGATGTTATTCTCGATTCAGAAAATCAAAGTCTGGAAAACAAAAATATTATTGCTAAAACCGATAGTAAAGGGAATTTCTTTATTAAAGATAAAATTAATTTAATAAATAATACAAACGAAGGTTTTATATCGGAATATTGGAATAGGAAAATAAAGCAAAAGAATAAAGTTTATGAGAAAATTAGTTATGTAAAATATTTTAAACCATTAGATATAATTATTTCTGCTAACGAGTTCTTAATCGATTATGAAGAGAATGTAAAAAAAGATGTATTAAACGGAATTTCACAAATTCGATTCGAGAATGGAGGCTATATTTTTATAAATACCTATAACGGAAAAGCATTAATTACCGATGGTGAAGTAATAAAAGAAGATATTAATCTTTGGAACCTTGAAGACCCTGATGGTATAAAAGTAATTCAAGAAGAACGTAAAGCTGTAGAAAATAAGGATGGAGATTTTATATATTATTCGTGGAGAAAATTAGAAGATTCAATACCAATGCCGAAAATGTCATTTGTTAAGGGAGTCTCCCAATGGCAATGGATGATTGGAGCAGGAGTTTATATCGACGAAGTAAATAAAATAATTAATAACAAACGAGAAGAATTAGAAAAAAATATTAAAAAGCAAATTGTAATTATTGTTATTGTATTACTTTTTATACTTATTGTTATATTGTTGTTCTATGGGTTTTTTGCTCGAAAAGCAAAGAAAAATTTACAAATCTTTTTGACATTCTTTAATAAAGCAGCAAAAGAAAATATATTGATTGATGTTGAAAAAATGAATTTTTACGAATTTAAGATTTTGGCTTCTTATACAAATAAAATTATAAAGGATATTCGAAAAGCTGTTGTTGAAAAAGAAAAAGAAGAAGCATACTTTGAAAGATTGTTTGATATTGCTCCCGAGGCTATTGCTATTTTAGACATAAAAGGTAGAATTAAAAGAGTTAATCAAGAATTTGTTAACCTTTTTGGTTTCGAACAAGAAGAATTAGTAAATAAAGAAGTTGACAGACTTATAGTTCCCGAAAATTTATTTGAGCAAGCACGAATTAATACAATAGAAATTAATAAGAAAAAGTATATTGACTCAGAAGGAATACGAATATGTAAGAACGGAAAGAGAATAAATGTTTCAATAATAGCTACTTCAATAGAATTGAAATACGGACAATTGGGGATTTATGTTATATATAGAGATATTACACAACAAAAAGAATTCGAGAATAGATTAAACGAAGCAAAAGATAAAGCAGAAGAATCGGAAAGGCTAAAATCATCTTTCTTAGCCAATATCTCTCACGAAATAAGAACTCCAATGAATTCAATCCTGGGATTTTCTTCATTGCTCGAAACACCTGATATTTCAAAAGAATCTAAATCGAATTATATTAAATATATCAATACTAGCGGTATAAAATTATTAAAAATTATTGACGATATAATAGATATCTCGAAATTAGAAGCTCAAGAACTAACAATTAATATTAATAAATGTAATTTAAAAGAATTATTTGATGAACTTCTATTTATATTTTCAGTTAATAATAAAGCCGGAGTTGATTTAAAAATGAAAATAGAGAAATCAAATAATATAATTATTTATTCCGATTATAGAAGATTAAAACAAATAATGTCTTGTTTTATCGATAATGGATTGAAATTTACAGAAAAAGGATTTGTGGAATTTGGATATAAAATATTAGATAGTAAAATACAATTTTATGTAAAAGATACTGGTATTGGTTTATCAGAAGATAAGAAGAAAATAATTTTCGACAAATTCAGGCAAGTTGAAGAAAATTATACCCGAAAATATGGCGGAGCAGGAATAGGATTGGCAATTTCGAAAGAATTAGTTCATTTATTGGGAGGAAAAATAGAAATTGAATCAAAAGAAGGTGAAGGAACCTTGTTTTCATTTTGTCTTCCGTATAAACCGGAGAGTAATAAAAAAATAAATCTTATTAATAATAATAAACCTGAACTTATGAATTGGAAAGGTAAAAAAATTATTGTTGCTGAAGACGAAGAGAATAATTACTTTTTTATTGAGAGTATATTAAAACATACTAAAGCATCAATATTGTGGGCTAAAAATGGAGAAGAAGTTTTAGAATTAATTAATGCAGAATACAATCCCGATATAATTCTTATGGATGTAAAAATGCCAAAACTAAATGGTAATAGTACAGTGAAAATAATTAGAGAAAAAAATATTAATATTCCAATAATTGCTCAAACAGCTTATGCATTACTCGATGAACAAAGTCAATTGTTAGAATATGGATATAACGATATTATAACAAAACCCTATAATATTAAAAGTTTAATTAATATTGTAGCAAAATATTTATCATAATTAGTTATAATGTTTTCATGAACGAAATAACAATATTTTACGAGAGTATTGGAGATATAAAAATTAGAAAAAGCAAAAAAGCAAAAAGAGTAACAATTTCTATTAAACCAATTAAAGGAGTATGTGTTACAATTCCCTACTATGTTAGTTATAAAACTGCTAAGAAATTTGTTGAATTAAAACAAAATTGGATAGTCAAGAATTTGTCGAAGATAAAGTTACTCGAAGAAAATATAACAATATTTAATCATTCAACAAATTTTAAAACCAGAAAACGCACACTAAATATAGTTTCTTACAATAAAAGTAATTACAAGGTAAATTTACTCGATAATGTTATTAATATCATGTGTCCTTCCGATATACCTATTGATAATCCAAGTGCTCAAACCAAAATACGACAAGGTATAGAATATGCCTTAAGAATAGAAGCAAAAGAGTTTTTCCCACAAAGAGTAGAGTATTTGGCAAAAATACATGGTTTTGTATATAAAAAGGTATTTATAAAAAATGCAAAAACATTATGGGGTAGTTGTTCATCAACAAATAACATAAACCTAAATATTCATTTATTACGATTGCCCGATCATTTAATCGATTATGTAATCCTGCACGAACTCTGTCATACGAAAGAAAAAAATCATAAAAAAGAGTTTTGGGACTTGTTAGAATTGGTTTACCCGAATGCTCGAGAATATTCAAAAGAATTGAAAAACTATTCCTTGCAATTATATTAAACAGAGTTCAGATTAATATACAATTTGCTATTTTTTTATTATCCAAAAAATTAAGTAGTATTATTTTTAGTCAGAAACTATTATTGTATAACTTTCGAATTATAAAAATTTGATATTTATATAAAAAAATGTAAGTTTAGGGTTTTATAAATATTATTATACTATTGTTAATTATTAGCATGTTATTTACTAATTCATATTTCAATTTTCAGTAAATTGAATAAGTTAAATATCAGACCGATAATGTTATTTATTTGATAAAAAAATCTGTTGTCCATCTAAAATAAAATGCATAATCTATGAAAATAAAACTCAATATTCAGCAAAAAATACAGTTATTTACTATAGTAACAGCAACTATTGTCTTTGTTTTAGCTATTGGATATATTAGTTTTAATGCTAGAAAAAAAGCATATAGCGATGCTATAAATGTAACAAATGAACAAGTTCAGAAATCAGCAAAAAACATTAAAGTAAAATTAGATGCAGAATTTTCTGCTGTTGTGGCTCTTAGTAATTCTTTTCATATTTATAAAGATTATGAGAAGGACGAGTGGCAAGACATGATTCACAAAATGTATTCCGAGGTAATAAGTCGAGATCCTAATATCTATGCCCTTTGGGATAGTTGGGAGTTAAGCGAGATAGACCCCAATTGGGATAAACCATATGGAAGAATTAGTCATTCATTCTGGCGCGACAAAGAAACTATTAAGGGGAATGTAGAACTTCGAAGTTTAGATGGAGATTCAAAACTTTATGCAGAAACAAAATCAGTTCTTGTGCCTAATATTAACGAGCCTTATTTCGATATATTAACAGGCGAAAAAACAGAATCATTATTATTGACAAGCCTAAGTGCTCCAATTGTTGAGAATGGGAAATTTATTGCTGTTGTTGCTTACGATATTACATTATTGCAGTTTCAAGAGATTGTTGATAAAATTCGACCTTTCGAAGGAAGTTATGCATATATGATTTCTAATGGAGGTGTTATTGCCGGACATCCCGATAAAGAGCTTTTAAATGAGAGAATTGAAAAAGTTTTCCCTGATGAAGAAGAAAAATATAAGATTGCAGAAAAAGTAAAAAAAGGAGAAAGTTTTAGTTATACAAGTGTAGATAAATTTGGAGTAGAAAATTATGTGTCGTATGTACCTATTGAAATATTTAACACATCAACTCCTTGGTCGATTGCTATATCTGTACCTGTTAAAACAATTATGCAAGAAGCCAATAGGAATTTTAGAATTTCTATTATTATAGGAATTCTTGGTATATTAGTTATGTCAATTGTTATATACTTTATTGGTAAAAGCATAACTAACTCAATTATAAAAATTACCCAACTTCTAAAAAAACTTGCTAAAGGACATGTTGACGAGAAGATGAAGATAGAAATAAAAACTGGCGACGAGATTGAAGAAATGGCTGATGCTTTAAATAAATCTGTCGATGAATTAAATAAAAAAGTTGATTTTGCAGATAATATTGGTAAAGGGAAATTAGATTATAAATTTAAGATACTTAGTAACGACGATGTATTAGGTAAATCATTAATAGATATGCGTAATAGTTTAGTTAAAGCCTATAAAGAAGATGAAAAACGCCAAAAAGAGAATCAGAAACGTCGTTGGGTAAACGAAGGCTTGGCAAAATTTGCCGAGATTCTACGACAAAATAATGACGATTTAAGCAAACTTGGTGATGAAATAATTAAAAGTCTTATAAATTATTTAGAAGCAAATCAAGGAGGATTATTTGTTCTTAACGACGATGATTCATCAAATCCTGTATTTGAATTACTTGCTTCGTATGCATACAATAGAAAAAAACATAAAGAAAAACAAATAGAAGTCGGTGAGGGTTTAATAGGAACATGTGCCGTCGAAAAAGAAACAATTTACTTAACAGAGATTCCTGATAATTATGTTCAAATTACCTCAGGTTTAGGAGGAAGTAATCCTAGAAGTTTATTGCTTGTGCCTCTAAAAATCGACGAAAAAGTATTAGGTGTTTTAGAAATAGCCTCGTTCAACAATTTTAAAGAACATGAAATAAACTTTGTCGAAAATGTAGCCGAAAGTATTGCATCTACTATTTCGTCAGTAAAAATAAATATTCGCACATCGCAACTCCTTGAACAATCGCAACAACAATCAGAAGAAATGGCTGCTCAAGAAGAAGAAATGCGACAAAATATGGAAGAACTTCAGGCTACTCAAGAAGAAGCCAGACGACGAGAAGATGAAATGCATGGTATAATGGGTGCTATTGATAATTTTCTCTTAAAAACAGAGCTAGACCTTAGCGGTATAATAATTAACCCTAATGCTTTATTCTTAAAAACTTTTGGATACGAAATTGATGAAATTAATAATAGAAAAATCGACTTAATTATTCCGGAGGCGGAAAAAGAAAAATTTGAATCTATATGGACAAATGTACGAAATGGTAATAGTTATAATAAAATATTGGAATATAATAATAAAAATAACGATTCTGTTTGGCTAATTACTTCTTATAATCCTGTTTATAACGAAGATGGAGACTTAGAAAAAATAATGTTTTTAGCTGTCGATAATACTAAGTCGAGAAAAGAAAAAGAAGAATTATTAAAAAGATTTAAAAAATAATGTAAGCAAAAGTTTTTCTAAATAGAAATATTAAACACTATTAGATGAAAATAAAGTTGAATTTAAAAAACAAAATGCAATTATATCTTATAGGTATTTCTGTAATAATATATATTGCAGCAATTGGGTATATAAGTATAAATGCTCAGAATAATACATATAAAGAGTCGGTAAATCTTGTCGATACTTTTTCTGAAAAATACGCTAATAAAATACAGACAGAATTTAATCAAAACATTGCAGTTGTTAGAACTCTTGCTAAAGCTTACGAAACATATAACGATTTGTCGCGCAAAGAGTGGAATGCTCTTAATATGCATATGACCGATAAGGTTTTTAAAGACAATCCTGCTTTTTATAATATTTGGGATTGTTGGGAGTTAAATCAAATCGATTCTACTTGGAAGAAACCTTATGGAAGAATTTCAAACGAACATTTTATTGATAAAGGTGAGTATAAAAGCTCACAAAAAATGAGAAGCCTAAATGGCGATCCGGTTATATATGCCCATATAAAAGATGAAGCTCGGGAACTTATTCTTCCAATTTATGCCGATGTATTTATTGAGAATAAAAGCGAAAGAAAAATAATGACTAGCTTGATTGCTCCAATTATGGTTGATGCCACTTATATTGGAATGGTTGGAGCCGATATTACTCTCGATAGTTTTCAGAAATTAATTGAAAAAATAAAATTAAGTCAATTCAAAGGAAATTATGCTTTCTTGCTTAGTCATGAAGGTAAATATGCAGGGCACCCCAATAAAGAAAAATTAAACACTATGGCCCAATTTTCTTCAGAATTAGGAGAGAAAATTGATTTGCAGAAACTAATAGAAAAAAACAAGAGCTTTTCGCTAAAAATAAAAGACGAAAATGGAAAAACTCAATATATTGCATTCTCTCCTATAGAAATAGGAAGAACCGGAATATCGTGGTATATTGGAATATCAGTGCCTTTTAGCTCAATTATGGCTCAGGCCGACAAAAATTTTATGGTATCAATAATTATTGGTATTGTAGGAATCTTACTATTAAGTCTTACAATATTCATTATAACTAAAAACATTTCAGATCCAATTGAAAAAATCACAAAACTATTAAAGCAATTAGCAACAGGAAATACAAATCATAAGATGATTGTTAATATTGATTCCGGAGATGAAATTGAAGAAATGGCTAATGCTTTGAACAATTCAATGAAAGGACTTGTTATTAAAGCAGAATTTGCCGATCGTATAAGAAAAGGAGATTTAGATTATAATTTTGAGTTATTAAGCGATAACGACAGCCTTGGAATTTCACTGATAAATATGCGCGATAGCTTAATAAAAGCTAAGCAAGAAGAAAATATTAGAATAGAAGAAGATAGAAAGCGTCAGTGGACAAATGAAGGTTTAGCAAAATTTGCAGACATTCTGCGCCAGAATAACGATAATCTCGATTTATTAACCAACATAGTATTAAAAGAACTAATATTTTATTTAAAAGCAAATCAAGGTGGATTATTCTTGATAAATGATAACGATCCAAAAGACGTATTTCTTGAGCAACAAACAACATTTGCCTACGATAGAAAAAGATATATTGATAAGAAAATGAAACTTAGCGAAACAATTATCGGGACATGTGTTCTTGAGAAAGAAACAATATTTATGACAGATATTCCCGAAGATTATATTGAAATAACATCGGGTCTTGGTGATGCAAATCCTAATAGTTTGTTACTTGTTCCGTTAAAACTCGAAGACGAAGTGTATGGAGTTATCGAAATAGCCTCGTTTAATAAATTCGAAAAATATCAAATAAATTTTGTAGAAAAAGTAGCACAAAATATTGCATCAACTCTTTCGGCTGTGAAGATGCATATTAGAACCAACGAATTGCTTGAAAAATCGCAACAACAAGCCGAAGAATTAGCAGCACAAGAAGAAGAAATGCGACAAAATATGGAAGAACTGCAAGCTACTCAAGAAGAATCTTCTAGAAAAGGTTCCGAAATGGAAGGACTTGTTCATGCCTTAAATACTGCTGCTTATGTTGTCGAGTACGATATTAATGGGTTTATTACTTCGGTTAACGAGAAATTCCTTAAGTTACTTAAGCTTAGAGAACATGAAGTTATAGGATTGCATCATTCTGATAAAATGGAGTTTGATGAAAAACAAAAAGAAAGATATGATATGTTTTGGGATGATTTAAAATCCGGAAAAATTAAAAATGAAACAACAAGGGCTGTAGTTGGTGGAAAATCATTCGTGTTTCTCGAAACATATACTCCAATATATAATGATAATGGCGAAGTAGATAAAATATTGAAAATCTCTAATGAAATTTCTGATTTCGACAAATCAAAATTTGTTTAAACAAAGTTTGATTTATTATTTCTACAATTAATATTAAAATATTTTAGAATGAAAATAAAATTTAAAATACAACAAAAGCTGGTTTTGTATATATTGAGTGTTACACTATTAATATATGTTATAATTTTAGCTTTTATTAGTTTAAATGCCAGAAACCAAACATATAACGATGCTACAAAATTAGCCGATAGTTATGCTATTCAATATGCAAACCAAGTAGAATCAGCCTTAGAGTCGGAAATGTCTGCTGTTCGTACTTTAGCAGAAGCCGTTAGAGTATATAAACAGATCCCCGAAAAGGAATGGAAAGAAATATTCGGAAACATGTATGGAGAAGTGTTTCGAGAACATCCTCAGTTTTTTGGCATTTGGGATAGCTGGGAGTTAAGTAATATTGATAAAACATATACTAAATCATATGGTAGATACGTACATGAATTTTGGAGAGATAATGGTACTATAAAAAAGGGAATCTCATATAAAAGCATGGATGGAGATCCTGCTGATTATGCCAGACTTAAAGAAGATGCTATTGAGTCTATGGAAGAACCATATTTATATTCTTATACAGGAAATAAACAAGATGAGATTTTGATGTCGAGCCTAATAGCACCAATTCTGGAAAATAATAAGTTTATAGGTGTTGTTGGAGTTGACATATCTTGTGAGCGATTTCAAAAAATTGTTTCAGAAATTCACCCATTTGAAGGAAGTAATGTTTTTTTGTTGTCGTACGGAGGCTTATTTGTTGGTCATTCAAATGGAGAGCTTATTGGTCAGTCATTTTCTGATTATAGCTACGACGAAAATAAAGAGTTTGAAGTGATTAAAAAGATTAAAGAAAAAAAAGCTTTTAATTATGTAAAAACAAATGCCGATGGAAGCGAATCATATGTTACATACGTTCCAATTCAAGTTGGAAATTCAAAATTTTCATGGGCATTAGCTATATCGTTTCCATTAGAAATAATACAACAAAAAGCCCAAAATGATTTTATAAGAAACACAATTATTGGAATAATTGCATTTTTAGTTTTAGGAATTGTTGTGTGGTTTCTTACAAGACGAATAACAAAACCTGTAGTTAAATTTACTGAATTATTAAATGAACTTTCAATCGGACATATAGATAATTCATCGGATATAGTAATAAATTCGGGAGACGAAATAGAAGAAATGAGTAATGCTTTAAGTAAATCAATTATTGCATTAAATGAAAAGGCCGGTTTTTCTAAAAATATTGGCGAAGGGAAACTAGATTCTGAACTTAAAATATTAAGCGATAAAGATATTCTGGGAAAGTCTTTGGTTGAAATGAGAAATAGTTTAATTAAGGCTAAAGAAGAAGAGAAAATAAGAAAAATAGAAGATGGAAAACGTACATGGGCAAATGAAGGTTTAGCAAAATTCGCCGATATATTACGACAAAATAATGATGATTTTACAGAGTTGTCAAATCAAATTATTCAGAATCTTGTAAATTATCTTAATGCAAATCAAGGAGGTTTATTTGTAATAAATAAAGATAAAGATGAAGACAATAGTATTCAACTGTTATCGGCATTTGCTTATGATAGAAGAAAATATATTAAAAAAGAAATCGAAATGGGAGAAGGTCTTATAGGTACTTGTGCTCAAGAGAAAAAGACAATCTATATGACAGATATTCCTCAAGATTATATATCTATAACTTCCGGCTTAGGTGGAGCAAATCCGGGAAGCTTACTTATTGTCCCATTAAAATTAGACGATAATGTATTAGGTATTGTTGAAATAGCATCGTTTAAAGAAATAGAAAAACACGAAATAAAATTTGTCGAGAAAGTTGCAGAGAGTATTGCGGCAACATTATCGGCTGTAAGAGTAAATATTCGAACAGCAGAATTACTTGAAAAATCGCAGCAACAAGCCGAAGAAATGGCTGCCCAAGAAGAAGAAATGCGTCAAAACATGGAAGAACTTCAAGCAACACAAGAAGAATCGTTACGAAAGAGTACAGAATCTGATGGCTTAATTGATGCTTTAAATAATTCAAGCTTCGTTATCGAATATAATCTAGATGGATATATTACCGATATTAACGATAATTATTCAAAACTTTTGGGTATTACTAAAGATGAAATTGTTGGAACCCATCACTCAGGAAATGTTAAATTCTCTGAAGAACAAAGAGAAAATTATAAGCAATTCTGGAACGATTTGAAAATGGGAAAAATCAGAAAAGAAATAACAGAAGTTGATGTTAATGGGAAGAAATATAAATTTTCCGAGACATATACTCCAATAAAAAATGCCGATGATGAAATAACTAAAATCTTAAAAATTTCGAATAATATAACCGAATTTAATGGATAGTTAAATTGTTCGTTTATTTATATTAAATGCTTTGTTTTTAAACAATAAAAATTACTAAAAAGTGTTATATAATTTCAAAATCACTAATCATCCTATGACCATTATATTTTAGATTTATAATAAAAATAATTAGTTACGTTAAGTCATTATATTTTGATAGAAGATAGAGATAAAATTATTTTAAAAATTTAAAAATATCTGAATTATAATTTCATATATTTGTAACTTAAAATTTTTAAAGTAAGCAATAGATGTATTTAATAATAAAGAATCTAAAAAAATGGCAAAAATTATAGAAACAGAAAATCATGCTATAAACTTAATTGGAGTAGGAACAGAAATAATAGGCGATATTAAGTCGAATAGCGATTTGCGTATTGATGGAACATTAAACGGAAATTTAGAAACTAAAGGAAAATTAGTTATTGGAGAAACAGGAAAAATTAAAGGAGAAATTATCTGCAAAAATTCCGATATTTTAGGACTTGTTGAAGGAAAAATAAAAGTTCTGGAACTACTTTCTTTAAAAGCTACTGCAAAAATCCTTGGTGATATTTCTACTAAAAGACTGGCTATTGAACCAGGTTCTAAGTTTACGGGGAGTTGTTTTATGAACGAACAAGTGCCTTTTAATGAAGAAAAAAGAGAAAACAAATTTAAAGCTAAAGAATAAAGTAAATCAATACTTAAAGTATTCCAACCTTGCTTTTCAGATGATAGCAATTATTATGGTTGGAGTGTTTGGAGGAATTAAATTAGATAATTTAATTCAAAAAATAGAATTTCCTTTATTTACATTTGTTCTTACAATATTAGGAATTATATTAGCTATATACTATGCAATTAAAGATTTTATGAAAAAATAATATGGGAAAGGAATTTAAAACATTTTTAATTAGAGAAGCAATACTAACTAGTATTATTATTGCTATTGGATTTATTATTTTTAGCACATTTCTAAAAACTTATTATCTCCCGGTTTATTTTATTATTCTTGCCGTAGTCTCTATTTTAACCGCTCTTTTTTATTGGGGATTGTTAAAAAACAGCAAAGAAAATTCCGTGAAATTTATTTCCAGCTTTATGTTGTACAGCGGAATTAAGATGATAGCATATTTAGTGTTTATTACTTCATACGTTTTTACGTTTAAAGAAAAAGCCACATACTTTCTTATTGTGTTTAGTGTTTTATATATTATTTATACAGCTTTCGATGTTTTTTTAATGTATAAGAATTTTAAAAGTAATCAATAAAAGCGTTAAAAAAATAACAATAAAATTTGTCATTCTGAAATTGAAAATATATTTTTATCGGGAAATATTTCCATAATTATAAAAAATTAGTATAAGAAAAATTATATTTGTAAATAAAAGTTTTAATAATATAGAGACATAAAATCATGGAAAATAAACTTCAGGAATTAACCCAAAAGTTATATAACGAAGGAGTAGATAAAGCCAATAAAGAAGCAGAAGAGATTATTGCTAATGCTAAAAAAGATGCTGAAAAAATTCAAGTTCAAGCTCAGAAAAAAGCAAATACAATAATCGAAGATGCTAATAAAAAAGCAGCTGATACTAAGAAAAATGTTGAAGCAGAACTTTCTCTTGCCGCAAGTCAAACAATAAGAACGATTAAACAAAAAATCACAGATATTATTTCTTGCAAAGCTATAAGCCAACAAACAAAAAAAGCTTTTGATGAAAATACTTTTGTAAAAGAACTTATTAAAACGGTAGTTAATAATTGGAATCCTACCAAAGATGAAGAAATAGATTTGTCGGTTCTTTTGCCTGAAAAATTAGAAAATGAGTTCGAGAAATATCTTGAAGAAAAAATAGGAAAAGAACTAAATGCCGGATTAGAATTGTCATTTTCTGATGCTATTAAAGGTGGTTTTAAAATTGGCCCTGCCGACGGATCTTATAAAATTAGTTTTTCTGAAGAAGATTTTGAAAATTTCTTTAAAATATATTTAAGACCAAAAACAATAGAAATACTTTATCAAGGAGAATAAAATATGTTTCGAAATTATTATCATTGCTTAGTAGCAGGATTACCAGAGCTTTTTCTCGATGAAACCGAACTTTCTTTTTCCTTAATAGAGTTTAAAGATGTTCTTGCTTCTGAATTGCATCAGTCAGATTATAAGCTTGTGCAAACGATTTTCCTTCCTTACGATAATATGAATCTTTTAAATGTTCTTCAAGAAAAGTACGATAATTTCGATAAACTTGGAAACTTTTCTCTAGAACAACTCGAAAACGAACTTACCGAAGATGCAGAGAATATTCTTCCTGCATATATGTATGAGTTTGTTAAAATGTATAAAAACGAAGATATTACTGTCGAGAAAGCATGGGAGAATATTATTACCGAAATGTATCACGAATATATTCAAACTAATGTTAAAAATAAGTTTCTAAAACAGTGGTTTGATTATAAAATTAATATAGAAAATATCCTATCAGCTATTAATTGCCGAAAGTATAACCTCGATAAAGAAAAACAAATTATCGGAAACAATTTTGTTACTAAGGCAATTCTCAATAGTAATTCAAAAGACTTTGGATTAGAAGTTGATATCCCTTATATTAGTCAATTAATAACATTATCTGAAAAAAATAATGTTTTGGCTAAAGAAAAGGAAATTGATAAAATGAAATGGGATATGATAGAAGAACTTAGTCTTTTCGACTATTTTTCTATCGAAATTATTTTAGCATATTTATTAAAATTAGATATTGCATACAGATGGCTTAAACTCGATTACGATACCGGAAAACAGATGTTTGAGCAAATAGTTGACGATTTAAAATTAAGTTACGAATTTCCTAAAGAATTTTCAGTAAATGAAAGCAAAAGATAATATTACAAAAGGTAAAGTTGCAGGTATCATAGCCAATCTGGTATTTGTTGATGTTGACGGTCCTGTACATCAAAATGAGATATGTTATATCGATTTAGATGGTACTAAATTAATGGCTGAGGTTATTAAAGTAGTAGGAAAACAAGCTTATGTGCAAGTTTTCGAAAGTACTCGTGGTTTAAAAACTGGGAAAACAGTTGATTTCTCAGGTCATATGCTTGAAGTAAAATTGGGACCCGGAATTTTATCAAAGAATTATGATGGACTTCAGAACGATCTCGACAAAATGGATGGAGTTTTTCTTAAAAGAGGAGAACAAACAAATCCGTTAGACGACAATAAAAAATGGACGTTCAAACCACTTGCTAAAACCGGAGATATTGTTGAAGCAGGAAGTTGGTTGGGCGAAGTTAAAGAAAACTGGATGCCTCACAAAATAATGGTTCCTTTTAAATTCGAAGGAAAATTTACTGTTAAAAAAGTTGTCGGAAATGGCGAGTATGTTATTAATGATACTATAGCTGTAATTACCGATAAAGATGGTAAAGATATAGATGTAACTATGGTGCAGAATTGGCCGGTAAAAATACCAATTAAAGCTTATGTTAATAAACCTCGCCCATTTAAATTAATGGAAACAGGAGTTCGCACAATCGACACCTTAAATCCAATAGCCGAAGGAGGTACAGGGTTTATTCCGGGCCCATTTGGTACAGGAAAAACAGTACTGCAACACGGACTTTCAAAACAAGCTGAAGCCGATATTATTATTTTTGCTGCGTGTGGCGAACGTGCTAATGAAGTTGTTGAAATTTTTGCAGAATTCCCCAAGATAAAAGACCCTCGTACCGGACGAATGTTGATGGAACGTACTATAATTATTGCAAATACATCAAATATGCCTGTTGCCGCTCGTGAAGCATCTGTATATACCGCAATGACAATTGCTGAATATTATCGAGCAATGGGATTAAGAATCCTTATGCTTGCCGATTCAACATCACGTTGGGCTCAAGCATTACGCGAAATGTCGAATAGAATGGAAGAACTTCCCGGTCCCGATGCATTCCCTATGGATTTACCAGCCATTATTTCAAATTTTTATTCAAGAGCAGGATTTGTTTATTTAAATAATAAAGAAACCGGGTCAATTACTTTTATTGGAACAGTTTCGCCTGCCGGAGGGAACCTTAAAGAACCGGTAACCGAATCAACAAAAAAAGCAGCTCGTTGTTTTTATGCTCTTTCTCAAGATAGAGCCGATAGCAAAAGATATCCTGCTATCGATGCAATCGACAGTTATTCTAAATATGCCGAATATCCGGAGATTGAAGAATATATGAGAAAAAATATTGATAAAGATTGGCCCGAAAAATTAAGCCTTGTAAAAAACATCCTAATTAGAGGTCGAGAAGCTCACGAGCAGATTAATATCCTTGGAGACGATGGAGTGCCTATTGATTATCATGAAAGATTCTGGAAAGCCGAAGTGATTGATTTTGTAATCCTTCAGCAAGATGCTTTCGATAAAATTGATGCTTCTACTCCTTTATCTCGTCAAAAATATATGTTAAATCTTGTATTAGATATTTATAATACAAAATTCTCTTTCGAGTCATTCGAAGATGTTTCAAGATTCTTTAAAAAGTTAATAAATCAGATGAGACAAATGAATTATTCAAAATTTGATTCAGAGAATTTTGCAAATTACGAGAACGAACTTAAGTTACAAATTCAAGAAAAAAAGACTGCATAATGGAAACAAAAGCTTTTCAAAAAATCTATACAAAGATTACTCAAATTACTAAAGCTACATGCTCCTTAAAGGCCACAGGGATTGGTTACGAAGAAATGGCCTTAGTTAATGGCAGATTAGCCCAAGTTGTAAAAATTATAGAAGAAGATATTACTCTTCAAATTTTTTCGGGAACAGAAGGTATTCCTACAAATGCAGAAATAATTTTTCTCGGGAAACCTCCGGTTTTAAAAGTGAGCGATGAACTTGCAGGAAGATTCTTTAATGCTTACGGAGACCCTATTGACGGAGGTCCTAAAGTAGAAGGAAAAGAAGTACAGATTGGTGGACCTTCGGTAAACCCTGTACGAAGAAAACAACCTTCAGAATTTATTCCTACCGGAATTGCCGGTATCGACCTGAATAATGCTTTAGTTACCGGACAAAAAATACCGTTTTTTGCCGATCCTGACCAACCATATAACCAAGTAATGGCAAATGTAGCTCTTAGAGCCGATGCCGATAAGATTATTCTTGGAGGAATGGGCTTAACAAACGACGATTATCTATTCTATAAAAATACATTCGATAATGCAGGAGCTCTCGAACGCATTATTAGTTTCGTAAATACTACAGAAAACCCTCCTGTGGAGCGTCTTCTTGTACCCGATATGGCACTTACTACTGCAGAATATTTTGCCGTAGAAAAACAAGAAAAAGTTCTTGTGCTTTTAACAGATATGACATTATATGCCGATGCTTTAAGTATTGTTTCTAATAGGATGGATCAAATACCTTCTAAAGACAGTATGCCGGGTTCTTTATATAGCGATTTAGCTAAAATTTACGAGAAAGCTGTGCAATTTCCCGACGGAGGATCAATTACAATTATTGCTGTTACAACATTGTCGGGGGGAGATATTACTCACGCTATTCCTGATAATACAGGATATATAACCGAAGGACAATTATTCTTAAGAAAAGATACCGATGTAGGAAAAGTTATTATCGATCCTTTTAGAAGCCTTTCTCGTTTAAAACAATTAGTTATAGGTAAAAAAACTCGAGAAGATCATCCTCAGGTTATGAATGCAGCTGTTCGATTATATGCCGATGCAGCTTCAGCAAAAACAAAACTCGAGAATGGATTTGAACTTACCGATTACGACGAAAGAACAATAGATTTTGCTAAAGACTATTCTAAGGAACTTCTTGCAATTGATATAAATGTTGATGTTGATAGTATGTTAAATACTAGTTGGAGACTTTTTAATAAACATTTTAATCCTGTTGAAGTAGGTATTAAACAAGATGTGATTGATAAATATTGGTCAAAGAATGGCGATAAATAATAATTATGGCAATAAAATTTCAATATAATAAAACTTCCTTACAAGGCTTAAATAAGCAACTTAAAATACGTGTCAGAGCTTTGCCTACTTTGCAGAGTAAAGAATCGGCTTTAAGAATGGAAGTTAAAAAAGCAAAGAAAGAATCTGAAGAACTTGAACAAGAACTAAGAAGACATATGCAAGCATATGATAATATGGTTCGTCTTTGGGGAGAGTTTGATAAGAAATTAATATCTATTAAAGATGTTAAATTATCGGTAAAGAAAATTGCCGGTACTAAAACACCTATACTCGACGATATTATTTTAAATATAAAAGAATTTAGCCTTTTTAATAAGCCTGTTTGGTTTAGTCAAGGAATAAAAATTATAGAAGATCTGATTAAAATATCTATAGAAAGCGAAGTTTTTTATAGAAAAATGGAATTGCTAAATTATGCTAGAAAAAAGACAACTCAAAAAGTTAATCTTTACGAAAAAGTCCAAATTCCGGGATACGAAGAAGCAATTCAAAAAGTAAAACGTTTTCTCGAAGACGAAGAAAATCTTTCTAAATCATCGCAGAAAATTGTTAAGAAACGACAACAGCAGAAGGAGGTAGCATAATGATTACTCCAATGAAAAAATATTCGTTCTTGATATTCCATATGGAATATGTTAAGTTTCTTGAGAAACTTCAAGAACTTGGTGTTTTGCATATTGTCGAAAGAGAAAAATCTATCGACGAAGAAACACAGAAGTCCATAAATCAGATAAAAGAAATAAAAAAAATTCAGAAGTTTCTTGCAAAAAGAAAAATTAACGATACACTAAAACCTGTCGATGAGCAAATTAATGGTGTAGAGATAGTAGAAAATATAAAGAAGAGCAAGGATGAAATTTTTGATATGCAACAAGAAATTGCTATTTTATCTAAAGAAATTCAGAAACTTGAACCTTGGGGAACTTATTCTGTTGATATGCAGAATAAGTTAAATAAAATTGGACTTACTCCTCGTTTCTTTACTTGTCCCGAAAAAAAGTACGATAAAAAATGGGAAGCAGAATATTATCTTTCTGAACTAAATAGTCTTATCAATATTAAATATTTTGTTATTCTGCAAGAAAAAGGACAAGAAATAAATATTAGTGCCGACGAATTTTTTATGCACGAAAGCTCACTGTCTGAGTTGGTTGTGCAAAAAAAGGAATGTGAAGAAAAAATTAAAGAAATAAATATATTTCTCGATATATGTGCTTCTAATTATCAGGAAACTCTTATAGAAACTAAAAATAAATTACAAGAAAAAGTAGAATTCGAGTTAGCACTAAAAAATACTAAAAAAGAAACAGATGAAAAAATAATGCTTCTTGAAGGTTGGATTCCCGAAAATAAGGAAGAGACAATAAATAATTTTCTCGACGAGAATAATGTATATTATCTATTATCGAAACCTAAAATTGTTGATAAGGTTCCTATTCTTTTGAAAAATAATAAATTTAATAGATTATTTGAGCCAATTGGCGATTTATTCTCTTTGCCAGATTATAAAGAGCTTGATATGACTCCATTTTTAGCTCCATTTTTCATGCTGTTTTTTGGATTTTGTGTTGGAGATACAGGATACGGAATATTTATTTTAATAGCTACACTGATATTGCGTAAAAAAGTAAAAGCCAAATTTAAACCATTGATGTCATTAGCATCTTGGCTTGGTGTTGCAACAATTATTATGGGAATGGTTTCGGGAACATTTTTCGGAGTAGAATTAGCTAAAGTCGATTTTATTCCGTTTAAAGATGTGTTTCTCGAACCTTTAGATATGTTTTATCTCTCTATTGGTATAGGTATAGTTCAAATTTTGTTTGGTATGTTTATTAAAGCCGCTAACCAAATAAAACAAGGAGGTATAAAATACGGAATATCTACAATGGGGTGGATTTTATTAATCCTTAGCATGGGAATATTATTTGGACTAGAGAAAGCAGGAATAGAATTTGCCTTTTCCGGAATTCTAAAAAATGTTTTTCTGGTAATTAGTGGAGTAATGATTATTTTATTCTCTAATCCCGAAAAGAGTGTTTTTGCAAATATAGGTATTGGTTTGTACGGCGTGTATAATATGGTTACCGGGGTGTTTGGTGATGTGTTATCGTATATTCGTTTGTTTGCATTAGGTATTTCAAGTGCTATTCTTGGCTTGGTTTTTAATCAAATAGCAGCACAATTTTTGAATATAAATTACGTAGGTTGGATATTTTTCATTCTTTTTCTGATTGTTGGGCATGGTCTTAATATTTTCTTAGCCGTCTTGAGTGCTTTTGTGCACCCATTACGTCTTACTTTTGTAGAATTTTATAAAAATGCAGGATTTACCGGTGGTGGAAAAAGATATAGTCCATTTTCAAAATAATAAATAAAATAAAAATAGAAATTAATTAAAAGGAGAATAAAATTATGAGTACAGCAATAGTTTTAGCCTATACAGGGCTAGCGTTAATGATCGGTTTAACCGGAATAGGTAGTGCAATTGGTGTATCTAAGGGTGGAAACGCATCTATTGGAGCATTAAAAAAAGATTCTGAAAAATTCGGTAATTATATGTTATTGGCAGCATTACCGGGAACACAGGGTTTGTATGGTTTCGGTGGATATTTTGTGATTGATAAACTTTATGGAATTATTACTCCTGAAATAACTTTTTTTAATGGAGTTGCTGTTTTATCAATGGGGCTGTTTCTTGGTTTTGTAGGATTATTTTCTGCAATTCAACAAGGTTCTGTTACTTCTAACGGTATTGCAACAATTGGTTCAGGTCACGATGTGTTTGGTAATACTCTTATTTTAGCAGTATTCCCTGAATTATATGCTATTATCGCATTTGCTGCTACTTTCTTAATTAGTTCAGCATTGTAATAATCAGTAATATTTATTAAGAGGCTGTCCAAAAAGTAAAGTTTCAAGCTATTTATGTCATATTGAGCTTGTCGAAACATCTCATTTTTAAACTAATAGATTAACTTCGTTGAACTCGTTTCACTCGGTTTTTCGACTTCGTTCAGAATGACAATAATTTAAACTTTTTGGACAGCATCTTTTTATTTTAATAAAATATTCCTTTGTTCGTTTACTAAGTTGTATAAAACTTTAAATAGATATAATGAAAAAGTATTTTGTTGGTTTATCCTATGTGGATTAACAATTGTTACCAAAGGACAAGAAATTAGTGTGGAAAAATCGATTAACGAAATTCAAACCGGGTTTCTGGGAATTTGGGTGCATAACGAATCAAAACTTACAAATGAAATAGCTTTACGAAGCGAAATAGGATTCAATAGCGGAATATTTGGTGGTGGTTTTTACGATAAAACAGGATTTATTTTAATTCCTGTAATAACAGTTGAACCACGATGGTATTATAATTTACAAAAAAAAAATTCAAAATCGAAAAATATAAAAAATAACAGAGGAAATTTTATTGGAATAAAAACAAGCTATACTCCTGATTGGTTCGTGATTTCTAATTACGATAATTTGAGTGTTGTAAATCAAATATCAATTGTCCCAAAGTGGGGAATTAGAAGAAGTATTGGCAAGCATTTTAATTTCGAAACAGGTATAGGATTAGGATATAGATATGTTTTTGCAAAAAGTGCAGGATATGCAGAAAACGAAAGCGAATCAGAATTAAATTTGCATCTTAGAATTGGTTATACATTTTAAATTCCGTACCCCCGAGCATGACAAAGAGTACTTAAAGAGCTTCATGTTAATAAAATTCTCGTAAGCTTGAATTTTCAGTCTTCAGTTAGTAGTCTTAAGTAGTACATACTTAACTATTTATTATTTAACCTTCAAGTGTCGTAAATCGACAAATAGTAAATAATAAATCGAAATGCATCTTGATTTTTTTTAGCATCTTTGTAAACATTTTTGAGAAGGAATAGAAATTTAGAATAAATGAGAACAATTCGCTCGCTATTTTTAGGACTAGTACTTGCTTTTATATTTTTAATTGCTATTATTGTAATAATTTCGTATTTTAATAAAGATGGCGTTACAAATTATATTATTAAAGAAGTAAATAAGCAAATTATTGTTAAAGTAGATGCTGATGAGGTAAACCTTCGCTTATTTAAAAAATTCCCATATGCATCTATAGAATTAAATAATGTAGTTGCATTATCTGATGATTACTTTACTTCTAAAATTTTAGGGTATAATACCGATACATTATTCAGGGCTAAAAAAGTATTTCTAGAATTTCATTTAATAGATATTCTAACAAAAAAATACAAAATAAAAAACATACATTTCGACAATGCAAAAATAAATTTATTTGTAAATAATAAATCAGAAGTAAATTATAATTTAATTCAAAAATCCGATAATCAGACAAGCGATAGTATAGGTTATGTATTAAATATTAACGAGTTAAGACTTACCAATTCTCAAATCTTATATTGCAATGCTTCAAAAAATATTATTTTCGATACACGAATAAATAAATCTATTTTAAAGGGTAATTTTTACAAAGATAAGTTCGATTTAAAAGTAACGATTTCTAATTATGTAAATAAGCTCAAAATACAATCAAAAACCTATTTAAAGGATGTTTCTACTGCTATAGTTTGTGATGTTGATGTTGACGATAACACATATTATGTAAAAACAGCAAATTTATTAATTAACGATTGTCTGTTTAATATTTCCGGATGGATAGTAAAGAATAAACAAGCCGAACTCGATTTAAGTTTAATTACTTCAAATACCAATGTTAAAAAAATATTCCAACTAATACCTGACACAAAAATTAGCAAGTACAACAATAACATAGCGAATGGTAAAATTAGTTTTTCCACAACAATAAAAGGAAGTTTTACAAGAACATCGGTGCCGTTAATAATTGCCGATTTAACATTAAAAGATGGAGAATATTGCTTTAATAAAGCAAGAATAAGAAATATAAAATTTAATGGAGCATACTCAAATGGAAATCAAAATAATGAGCGAACTTCTAGCTTGATATTAAATGATATTTATGCAGAAATAAAAAAGAGCAATTTTATCGGCGAACTTGAAATAAAGAATTTTGAATCTCCAACGCTAAAATTTAATTCAAAAGCAAAAGTACAACTTAACGAAATGTCAGATCTTTTTTCAACCGACACCATTGAAAAAATTGAAGGAACCGCCGAGATTAAATTTGGATATGCCGGAGATATTGATGAATTTAATGTTTATAACATTTTTTCATCAAATTTTTACTGCGATTTTAGAATTAACGACGGTTTACTCAAACTTAAAAAGTCGAAATATGAAATAGAGAATATTTCTGGTTTTGCAAACATTAACGAAGATGTATATATTAATGATTTGTATTTTGAAATTAACGAAAACGATTTTTTAGTAAATGGTTTGGCAAGTAATTTTTACAATTTTTTTAAGAATAAAGATAAATTGTACTTGAATGCCGATGTAAAATCAAACAAAATTGATATTGATAAATTTTTAAGTAAAGATGAAACGAAATCAGAGACTAAAGATGTTTACATAAATTTTCCTGAGAACATTCAAATGCGCCTAAATATAGATATAAACAAATTCTCGTTTAATAAATTTTATGCATCAGATATTAAAGGAAAAATTAATTATAAACCAAGAATGTTTTCCTTACGCGAAATTTCATTTAACAGTATGAAAGGTTCTGCTAGGCTTGGATGTGTTGTTATACAGAAATATAATAAAGATTTTGTTTTACAAAGTCAAAGTAATTTGGAAAATATCGATATCGAAAATTTATTTCATGCATTTAATAATTTTGGACAGAATTTTCTTGTCGAAAAAAATCTGTCGGGAAATATAACGGGGAATATTTTTTTATCATCGCAATGGAAAAATAATTTTGATATTTATGAAGATAAAATTAATTGCGAAAGTAATTTTGTTATAACTAATGGTGCGCTAATTAATTTCGAACCTATGCAAGGATTATCGCGATTTATTGATGTTGATGAGTTGAAAAACATAAATTTTTCTACACTTAAAAATAATATTACAATTAAAGATAAAAAAATAATTATCCCTCAAATGAATATTAATTCAAATGCATTTAATATTACTGCTTCAGGAACACATTATTTCGATAATAACTACTCGTATAATATTAAATTGTCGTTAAAAGAGTTTCTTGTTCGTAAGCTTAAAAAGAATAACTCTTTTGGAGTTATAGAAGAAGATGATGTAGGGAATACTTATTTATATTTGAATATTAAAGGAGATGCCGAAGATTTTAAAGTTAAATACGATAAAAAAACTGCTAGAAATGTCCGAAAACAGAATTTTATAAAAGAAAAACAAAGACTTAAAACAATATTAAATCAAGAATTTGGTTTTTTTAAGAAAGATTCTAATATTGTGAATAATACAAAAGAAAAAAATAGTAAATTTCAGATTAATTGGAACAAAAAAGATACTATTAAAAAAGAACAAAATAAATTTGATAGTCAGAAATTCAATATAGTATGGGACGAAGACTCAGTATCGAAATAATTTTAGATTATTTTATTAAATTTTACTATACAATACAAATAACTTAATTAACAATCTGTTTTGAATATATATTTAAAAAAACAAAAATGGAAGCTAATGTTATTTATAATAGCAATTTTAATTGCTATTATATCGCTTGTTTTTACTAATAATATTGTAAAAGAACTATCGCAAGAAGAAAGAAATAAAGTAGAGTTATGGGCAAACGGAATGAAAGAATTAGCTAGTGCCGATAGCGATGGTAAAAATTTAGGCTTTATATTCGAAGTTATCGAAAATAATACTACAATACCTGTTATTTTAACCGATAGAGATGGGAATATTAAAGCATATAGAAATATTGATGAAGCTAGAATAAAAAAAGATAAAAGGTATTTATATCGCCAATTAAAAAAAATGAAAGAAGAAAATGAAGCAATAAAAGTAGCTTTATTTAATGGAAATAATGATATATTGTATTATAGCAATTCAAAATTACTCGTAAAACTGTATTATTTTCCTATAGTTCAGTTTATTGTAATAGCCGTTTTTCTTTTAATATCATATCTTGCATTTAGTATATCGCGAAAAGCAGAACAAAATCAGGTGTGGCTCGGATTGTCGAAGGAAACAGCACACCAACTCGGCACCCCAATATCATCGCTTATGGCTAATGTTGAATTATTAAAGCTGCAAAATGTTAATCAAGAAATAATAGTCGAGTTCGAGAAAGACATAAAACGTCTTGAAAAAATTACCGATAGATTTTCAAAAATAGGCTCGGCTCCGAAATTAACAAAGCAAAATATTATTGAGGTAATATGTAATACAGTAAATTATTTAAAAGGAAGATCGTCTAATAAAATAAATTTTTTATTAGATTTCTCTGTTAACGAAATTATTAATGTCTCATATAATGCGCCATTGTTTGAATGGGTTATAGAAAATGTATTAAAAAATGCAATCGATTCGATGAATGGAGATGGGGATATTAAAATTAAAATTGACGATAGAATACAATATGTGTTTATTGATATTTACGATAATGGTATTGGAATTCCAAAATCGAAATATAAAACAGTATTTCAACCCGGATATACAACAAAAAATCGAGGCTGGGGGCTTGGCTTATCTCTTTCGAAAAGAATAATAGAGATATATCACAAAGGAAAAATCTTTGTAAATAATTCTGAAGTAAATAAAGGAACAGATATGAGAATTGTTTTAAAAAAATAGATTTATAGGATTATAGATTGTCGATTTACGATTCAGAAGTACTTAACAGCGGACCTAACAAATACTTAAGTTTGTTGTTATATAATATACTTGCAAGTTGCAAATAGAAAGTCGATACCTGTTAATTGAATACCATCAATAATTGGTAAATAATCGAATTAAATAATATGCGAAGAGTAAAGCGAAAAGCCCGATCATTACCAATTTAGAAATAATAAATACTCAATTTAAAAAGCTTTAATAAATATTCTTTTTTTATTCAAATATAAATTTATACTTTTGCACGATATATTTTTTAGAATGGTGGGAGTTATGGATTATTTAAAGAAATATAGTATTGAATTTGAAGGTTTAGAAGAAGGAGAACATACTTTTGAATTCGATATTGACGATAAGTTCTTTAATAGTATTGAGTATTCTGAGATAAAAAAAGGCAAGTTAAAAACAATAGTTGTGCTTAAAAAGAGCTCATTATTAATGAGTTTAGATATTGCAATTAGCGGAAAAGTTAGAGTAATTTGCGATAGATGTACAGATGAGTTTGATATGCCTGTTGAATTTGAAGGGAGTATATACGTTAAGTTCAGCGAAGAAAGAGAAAATTTAGATTACAATGTAATAGTACTATCTAATAATGATAATAAAATAAATATTGCACATTATCTTTTCGAGAGCATTAATCTTGGTTTACCTTTAAAAAGAGTACATCCCGACGATAATGAAGGGAATAGTACCTGCAATCCGGAAATGTTAAAAGATATTGAAGAAAATAGTATAAATAGTGAAGAGAGAACAGATCCCCGTTGGGATAGGTTAAAAGATTTAATAGCAAACAAAAATAATTAATTGAAAAATGGCACATCCAAAGAGAAAAACATCGAAGACTAGAAGAGACAAAAGAAGAACTCACTACAAAGCAACTGCACCTACTGTTGCAACATGTTCTAATTGTGGTGCTACTCATTTATATCACAGAGTATGTCCTGAGTGTGGATATTATAAAGGACAATTGGCTGTTGAGAAAAATGTAAGCGCATAAGTAATTAAAAATTAGTTTATGAGAATTGGAATTGATATTATGGGAGGAGATTTTGCTCCCGAAGCTACGACTTTGGGTGCAATTCTTGCGCATAAAGAATTGTTGGAAAATGATACTTTAGTTCTAATTGGTGATGAAAATAAGATAAAAGCTATCTTAGATCGCGAGAATGTTGATGCTTCGAACTTTGAAATTATTCATAGTTCCGAAGTTATTGAAATGAACGATCATCCTGCAAAGGCTTTTTCTAAAAAGCAAAACTCAAGTATTAATATAGGATATAAATTGCTTGCAAGTGGCAAAATCGATGGTTTTGCCGGCGCCGGAAGTACCGGAGCTATGATGGTAGGAGCAATGTACACTGTAAAATTAATACCCGGAGTTATTCGCCCGGTAATTACTGCCCCAATTGCTCGTCCGGATGGAGGATATACTGTATTTTTAGATGTTGGGATTAATCCAGATTGTAAACCTGATGTATTATATCAATATGGTATTTTAGGTTCCTTATACGTTGAAAATGTTTATAATATTAAAAATCCCAAAATTGGATTGATAAATATTGGCTCCGAAGAAGAAAAAGGAAATATGGCAACAAAATCGGCTCATGAATTAATGAAAGATACTAATGATTTTAATTTTATTGGCAATGTAGAAGCCAACGAAATTTTTAATTCAGAAAAAGCTGATGTAATTGTGTGTGACGGCTTTGTAGGGAATGTAATGTTAAAAGAAGCAGAAGCTTTTTATACTATAATTAAACAAAGAAAAATTAAAGACGAATTTTTCGAGAAGTTTAATTTTGAAAATTATGGTGGAACACCCATATTAGGAGTAAACAAAAATATTATTATTGGACATGGAATATCTAATGATATTGCTATAAAAAACATGATTCTATTGACAAAAAATGTAGTAGAAGCTAAATTGTCTGAAAAAATAAAAGAGACATTCAAATGAAAAAGATTAGAGCTACAATAACAGGAGTTGGAGGATATGTTCCTGAATATATTCTTACAAACGATGAATTAAGTAAGATGGTTGATACATCTGATGAGTGGATTATGTCTAGAATTGGAATTAAAGAAAGACATATTGCTAAAACTCAGGGTGAAGGTTCTGCAGATTTAGGAGCAAAAGCCGTAAAGCAATTGTTAGAAAAAACAAATACTTCTCCCAACGAAGTTGATATGCTTATTTGTGCTACAGTAACTCCGGATATGCAATTTCCTGCTAATGCAAATATTATTTGCGATAAAGTTGGAATTAAAAATGCTTTTGCTTTCGATATTAATGCCGGTTGTTCGGGGTTTTTATATACACTTAATACTGCTGTAAGGCATATAGAAAGTGGAGCAAATAAAAAAGTCGTTGTTGTGGGTGCTGAGAAAATGTCGTCAATTGTCGATTATACAGACCGTTCCACTTGTCCTATTTTTGGCGATGGTGCCGGAGCTGTTTTGTTAGAACCAACAACAGAAGATATTGGTGTTGTTGATTCATTGTTACAGTCAGATGGTGTTGGAAGAGTTCATCTTCATCAAAAGGCCGGAGGGTCGGCAAAACCTGCGTCGCACGACACAATTGATGCACGCGAACATTTTATTTACCAAGAAGGACAACCTGTTTTTAAATGGGCTGTATCGAAAATGGCCGATGTATCGGTTGAAGTAATGAAAAGAAATAATATTGCTCCCGACGATTTAGCTTGGTTGGTACCTCATCAGGCAAATATGCGAATTATCGAAGCCACTGCTAAGAGAATGGGAATTAAAAAAGAGCAAGTAATGATAAATATCCAAAAATTTGGAAATACAACTTCTGCTACTTTACCATTATGCCTTTGGGAATGGGAAGATAAACTTAAGAAAGGCGACAATGTGATTTTGTCAACTTTTGGAGCAGGATTTACTTGGGGAGCTATATATCTTAAATGGGGATACGATAGTAAAAAATAAGCAGCAAATTTGCTATATAAGAATATATTAAAATCCGAAGATTAGTCTTCGGATTTTTTTTGTGCCTAAGTTTGTCGAAGTATACAAAAACTATAGGATCAATTTAAAAAGTTGTGGAAATAAATTTATTAAAATTTTATATTTGCTG